>NZ_MJXQ01000044.1:0-7360 GCF_001762865.1 Campylobacter sp. BCW_6468 | reverse complement strand
TTTAAAGATAAAATATAAAATAATAGAAAATATAAAAACAAAAAAGAAAAATATAAGAATAAATATTAAAAGATTAACAAAGAATTCTAGCATTTATTAACTCCTCTTAATTTTCTCTGTTTTTTCATAAGACAATTTGTAGTGTTGGGCTGATGTTTTAAAAGTTTAAATCTATTTACAAAATCAATAGTTCTTTTACTCAGTGCATCATTTAACCCTACCCTACTAATATCATTATCCAATGTTATTTCTTTACTATCAAAACAAGTATTTATAAGAGAAATACAATATTTAGGTTCTATTTTAACTATTTTATTTTGTTCAAAACGAGCTTGTATAGCACAAGCATAAGCTGTGTTTGTATTTTTAGGTTTTACAATATCTTCCCCTTTACTATTTTTCATAACAATATCTTGCTTTAATTTATCACCAAAAGTAAGTTTATCTGCTTTATAAATATTATTCTTTTCATCTTGCTCTATATTTTCCCAAACATATTGCAACATAGCATAACTAGCATCTGCTATATCAGCATAGTCTAAAAATTTAGTGATTAAGTCTAATTTAGCTTCTTGTGTTTTAATGTTTTTGCTCATTTGTTATTCCAAAGTTTCAACTTGCCAGTCATCTTTCTTAAATTTTTTGTCAATATTCTTACAACTTAATACTTCCATATATCTAAAATATAATCCAGCACCCTCATCGCCTTTCAAGAATATACCATAATTATCATAAAAATATGTATTAATACGATAATACACTACTTGGTTTTCATTTTTTCTTTCAAATCTAGTTTCCACTATCCTATCTTTTATTTGCTTACTTTTAGGTGTCACTATTATATTCGTTTTATTCTTTATAGATTCATCCTCAATCAACACTTTTCCCAAATTAAAATAACACAAGCTCTTAAACTTATAATACTGCGGATCCATATATTTATAAGAACATCCTCCTACTAAGAATAATAAAAGATATACAGGTAAAAGAAACAAAGTAAATTTTTTAAATATTGTTTTAAAATTTATAGTTTTTGTTTTATTTTTTATTTTAAAAAAGACTTTAAAGATAAAACGAAAAGAATATATGAGAAGATATTATGATAGTGAAACTTTAAAATCTATTCTCGGACAAAAGACTAGTTTAGAATATAGCGATGATTTAGAATGTCTTTCTAAGAATACTATATATAAAATTATTTTATCTGAGAAACAATATAATTTTCCCTATGTAAATATTTTTGAAGATAAAATAGAAAATAATTTTACAGCTAGTTTTATAAAAAATGAAGATAGAAAAAAAGCTAAAGAACATTTAAAAGCCATATTTTTAAATGCAAATCATTTGTTTATTTATGATAAATTTATAAATAAAAATCAGAAGCAATTTATAAAATTTGCTGAAGAATGCTTTCCGAGAAAAAAATTAAACATTTTTTATCCTATTGAAAATGGAATGAAATTTCCCAAAAATTTATGTTCCAACTTGAAAAATATATATAAAGAATGGTTGGTTGTAGAGAATAAAGATGCTGAAATTAACGAAAAATATGATTATTTGCACGATAGATATATAATTGTAGATAAGAAAATTCAAATTATCTTAACTAGCGGCATTGATAATTTAATGAATATTAAAAAAGATTTTACATATATAATAAGAGAATTATAAAATAGTAATTAATGTATGACATTAATTACTAAAAATAACTATTATATATTAAAAATTAGTAATATATAATAGTTATTTACTTTCAAACAACCTTATTATTTGTGACTTTTTGTCTTATAGCATCAATGATTTATTGTTATGCTTTCACCCAGGGTTTGAAAAAGATCATTCATTTATATTTTCTCTACTTGTTCCATAAGTTCTTTTGTACTTACTTGTGGTTTGTAATTAAATGATTTAGAATAACTTGAAGCATTTGCACATTCTTTGATTTTAGATTCTAACTCTGTAGCATTTTTTGGATCTTCATAGTATTACATACTTTTTTGGCTCTGAAGAGCAAGCAAAAAAACACAAGCAGTAACTACACTTAATAAAGTTAGTTTGATTGTATTGTTCATTTTTAATCCTTTTTTTGTATATTTATAGTAATTAAAATATTCTATTATTAACTAATAATATATAAAAAATATTTTTTATATATTATTATATATTATGATTACAAAGAGTAGCTATTATTGTCTAGTTATCTCTTTTTCAGGTTGTGTTTTTTCCATAGATTTAAAAGCTTTAAGTTTATTATGAAAATCAATGAAATTTAATTGTTTTTTGACTTCATCAAGCCCTTTATTTAAAAAAATGTCATTGAAATCACTTATTCCTTGTTCTGCTTCTTGATTGCTGATTTTTGGAATAATAACTTTAATATCTGAAAATTTTTGTTGAATTTCTTTTGCAGTTTCCACCCCGACATTAGAAAGACCTTTTAATTCTCTTTTTTTATCATTATCGGCTATTAAGGTAATAGGAGTGTTTTGAAATTTGTTTTTTAGGGTTTCAACGATTTTTGATAAGTTTCCAGCATCTATACCCATTATTACAGGCTTATTGAGTGCTTTGTATATAGTTGCAGCAGTAGCAAAGCCTTCTGCTATGATAAATTCTTTGCAATATTCTAGGTTTTTTGCACCTATTAGGTGAAAACATCCAGATTTTTTTGCAGAATATTCAATGCCTTGCTCTTTTTCTTCTTTAGTTTTAATTACACCAATAATTTTATCACCATTTGGGAATATTCTTTGCACAGACCATAATTTGCCATTTTCATCTTTTAAGGGAATAAGTAAAGAACCTTTGTTATCCTGCTTAAGATAAAAGTTTTCACTAAAACCTTTTTTCTTTAAATAAGGATGATTTGAATGAGCCCAATTAGCTTGATTATATTCTTCTTCAATTTTTAATGCTGTTTTTTGCTGAAGCTCTAAAATGTCTTGTTTCGTATTATTGCTTGTAGAATTATGTAATCTTTTTTGACTAGGAGTTTGATAACTTACAATGTTTTGTTTTGCATTTTCTAAAGGCATTTTCCAATTTTCTTTAATACCTGTTTTAAAATTTTGAATAAAACCAGCAGGGTATTCATCTAAAAATCCACTATAAGCTCCACTCATTTCTCTACCTTTATCTGTTGTTGTTTTTACTCTGTGGATTTTGCCATCCATGATAGGTGAACCATCAATAATTAAACCTTGATTTTCTAAAGCAGATTTAAAAGTAGTTAAAACTTCATTTTCATCAAATGAAAATTCTTTATTTTGGTGCGGATAAAACCATTGTGAGAAAATATTTTTATCTAAGCTTTTTGGAGCAAACCATTTTTTTTCTTTATCATCCCACATTGCCCCTAATGATTTTACTTTTTCTTTGTCTTTAAATGGAACATAAAGATAAATTCTTTTTTGTGGCATCGTATATCCTTTTAGTTTCCTTTAATATTATTATTGCTATAATTGCAATTAAATTCAAAGGGCTTCCTAGCAGCCCACTTTTTTTATATTAACAATATTCCAAAATTTCTTCGTTAAATGTTTTAATTAAATCACTTAAGAATAGATCTATTTTTTGCGGATCTACTCCTACATGAGTGTTCTCAATCTTTGTTGTTAATCTTGGATAATGTTTGCCATTTTTTTCTGTAGTTTTTAAAATATTTTCCCAATGATAACTTCTATTTCTTAGATTTTGTAATAAGCTAAGAACAATATCAACCTTATGCGTATTTCTAAAGCGTAATTTTATACCATTTTCAAAAAAGAAATTTCTATTGTGTTGATTGTAGTTTCTAAAATTGATATTTTTTAAATCCATTATAGAGTTTTGTAATTTATTTTCTTTGATAAGATGAATAATAGTTCCTAAGCTCATACAAGAAAGATATTGATGATGAGATAAATTTCTATTTTTTTCTCTATATTCAATTTCATCTTTAGCTTTTTTAATATTTTCATCATTAGAGTTTTTTATCCAATCATTATCTTGTTCTGATAATTTACTATCAAGTTTATTTCTAAGAATAATTTCTAATGTAGCAATTTTTGGAGTGATTTTTCCTACAAGTTTAAGATTATCATAATGCTTGATAATATCATCATTATAGGAAGATAATCTTATCTGCGATAGCAGCTCATGAAATTTTACCTTATTTAGTGATTTTTTTGAATATATATTATTTTATCTATATAAAATAATATATATTCTACTATGTTTTTATTTTTTTTCATATTATCCTCTAATTTCTGAATATTTTAAATATCTTAACACGAGATAGATGAAATATTATTATATGTTTGTATCACCATATCTTTTTATAGGTATTTTTAAATTTGGAAAATTTTTATCCATAGTATAAATTGCACAGCAATTTTCTTTTTCTGCACAAAAGTATTGCAAATAATCTTCAAAATCACCTTTATTCTGCAAATGAAAATCACAAGCCATATTAATAACACTTGAGCCAAACGATACTATTTCAAAATATGGGTTTGTTATTGTGCTTTTAAAAAAAGACATAAGAGCTGGTAGCTTGTTTTTGTCTATTAAATAGGCAATAGTTGAAATCATATCTTCAGAAAATACGATTTTTATTTCATTTGATATTAAAAAATATATTAATTGCTTAGCTTGCTCATTATTTACCCTTGTTTCATCAAAAAAATCAATAAAAATATTTGTATCAAGAAATACTTTTTTCATATATTACCCTCTTTTAAATCATTCTCTAAAGATTCTTTTTTCATTTCTTTAACTGTTTTGCTCGGATGAAAAGCTCCATTAAACATACCTGCAAATTTATTAATAAAAGCTTTTGCATTTTGTTCATTTTTATTTTCAACAAAAAGAGCAGGTTGCTCTTCTTTGTTATCATCCACTTTAACACCAATTATTTCTTCTTTTGGATAATCTTGATCGTTGTCTTTTTCAAAAATAATAACTTGATTTTCTATTGTATTCTTATTTGAGGCTATTTGTTTGACTTCCTCAATAACATAATTATCTGGATTTTTCTTAACCTGTTCAAATCCTTCATATTCACTCTCAACTGATATTTCTTGTTTAAATTCTAAATTATCAAAATCAAAAGTTTTAACAACAGTTTGTCTTAATTTTTTAAGATCTTTAAAAGAACCTTTGCCTATGATCTGCGGATTCATAATATATGAATTTGAACCTATGATATCATATTCTTTTCTTTGTTCTTCTGTTACTTTAAAAATAACTTGCTTGTCTTCAAGTTCTTTTATTGCACGATAAACACTCGACTTCCCTAAAATCTTTTTACTTTCGAAATAATGAACAAAATCGCTATTATAGTTAAAGACATTTTGGTAATTTAAATTTTTAACCATCATCAAAACAACCCTTAAAGCAGGATTTGAAAGATTATCAGTAAGAAAACTAATGTTTTCAACAAATAATTTAATAAAATCATCTTTAGTTTTTTCTCTTTGTAAAAAAGAACTTATTACGGTAGTAACTTCTCCAGTTGTAGCATCAATTTTTTCCTGAACACTACTATATAATTTTTTAGTATCTCTATTCTCTAAATTAACTATTTTTGCCATTATTAACCTTTTCCCAAAAAATAAAATACATTATAACACATTTTTCCCAAAAAATGATAATTTCCCAAATAAAAACACAAATTATAATTCATATGATGAAATTTATTAATTATTTTGGGAAAAACTACTTTTTAATTTTTTTCCACCACGAGCAGTTTTTCTCCCACTGATGGGAAAATCAAAAACCTTTACAAACAGCTATTTTATAGATATTTAGAAGTATTTTTCATTTAATCTTTTTTTTAAAAAATAGTTTTTGTCTTTTTTCTTATCTTCTAGATTATCTATAGTTTTATTATTTTAGATATTTTGAGTTTCTTTATAAGCTTTTAAAAATTCTAAGAAGCAGTAAAAGTGTAAGAATAAATGAAAACAATTTAGAAAAATCTTTCAAAGATATTTCATTAAATGTTGAAAAATTATCTAAAGAGCTAGAAAAAATAATTATTAAAAATAATAAAAGAGTTTAATGTCAAGACTCAAAATCTAGTAAGGGCAACCTTGTGTCGGTTCGAGTCCGACCTCAGGCACCATTTGTTTTTTACTCTCAAGTGTTATTTTTTGGCAATTTATATTAAAATCTTAAAAAAAGAGTTTTTATATTTTCAAAAATAGCTTTCTGATTATACTATGTGAGTTTTATAATATCTTCTAAAGCTTTGAAAAATCACTAGGAACTTTGATAATCAAATTTTCATTTTTAAGTTTAATTTCTTAAATAATAGGTTTTATTATCATAGGAAAAACTTTGGTTTAAAAATACTTTTTTTTAAAAAATGCATAGTCTTTATAGAAAAAACTTCTTGATAAATTTTATTTAAATTTATATCTACTAAAATTCAGTTGCATTCAATTGCATTACCCAAATTCTTTAAATTTTCTCTCTTGTATTGCTTTTTTAAAACCTTGCTATTTTTTCAAATTAATTGAAGATGTATATTTTCATTAACAAATCACACCTGCTAAATCTACTATCTTTTTACTTCAATCTCACATTCATAATCATATTAGATAAAAAGATACTATCTTTATCAAAGTCTTTTGAGTTATATTCATTTTTTGATTGTATATTTTGCATAGTTTGCATTAAAGTTGAAAGATTATATAAACTTAAACTTTCTAATATATTTATGAGTTCTATCTTGCTTAAAGTATTAAAATCATTTAACAATCTAAGATAATTACTTATAATAGAAGAAGAATTTATATTATGAAATAAAATTTTATTTTTTATATCTTTTTTAATAAAAAATTGATTATTTTTTATATAAAAATAATTTCTAAAATGATTATTGCTTATTATTTGATTATAAAAACTTAAAAGACTTTCTTTGCTGTTTAAGTCTATAAAATTAAGATAAAAATTCTTTTCTTCTAAGGCTAATTTTAAAGCATTAAGATTTGCAAAAGAAGCATTAAGATTTTCATTATTTTTTAAAGCATAAACGATATTTTCTTGTTCTTGTTTTTGGGTAATAGCATATTGTAATAAAGGATTTTTATAATGTGTATTGCTATTGATTAAAACATTGATATAAAAAGCTTCTTTGCTTTTCTTAGTTAATTGAAGCAAAGATAAAAGTGTAGAAGGGATATAAAAAGAATCAAGCTTTAAATTTAAATACTTATCATAAGTATTTATATAAGTTAATTCTTGACTAAAATCCAAAGCTTGTTCTTTTAAATTTAAAAGCATTGTTCCACCTAATCCTAATAAAGCTAGATTTTTGAAATTCTCTAAAGCTTTTCTTTTTTCTAAATCGATTTGAAGTATTTTTTGCATTGTT
>NZ_MJXQ01000043.1:1103-83636 GCF_001762865.1 Campylobacter sp. BCW_6468 | reverse complement strand
TTATCATTTTCTAATCAATAATTGAATATAATTATTTCTTGTTTTTTTGATTGATTTATTTTAAAGGAAAAACCCATGCTTAACCCAAATTCAGCCATAGAAAGAGTAAAAAACCATTTAGCTTATAAACTAGGTCAAACTGTGATAGAACATAGACATAACGGGGGGGGGTATATAGCATTATTTAAAAAACTCTATAAAATCAAAAAACAACATAAAAAAGAACAAAAAATTTATCAACAAATCATACAAGTCTTTCCCCAACTTAAATACCCAAGTTTAGAAACATGTTCTGATTATAATGAAGCTTTAAGATGTAAATTCCATTTATCTTACATGATAGGTGAAGTTTTAATTAAGGCTTATCAGAATTGGTATAAAGGAGGTGGATTTAAATTAAAAAATAATATTAAAAAAGCAAATAAAGAATTTCAAATTTTTAGAGAAATTCTAAAAGAATTTAAAGAATTAAATGGTGAAGCTTTAAAAGCTATTCAAGATAATAAACAATTATTCCTAAAAGAATTTCCAAGAATAAAAAATATCTTAAAAACACATCAAGATTATCAACCTATACTAGATAATATCTTTCACAACTTTAATTATTTTATAAAAAATTTCGATCTTATAGAAGAATGGTTATTATCAGATGATTTCAAAGAAAAATATAAAAAAGAAAACCATCCTTATCCTTCATTACTTGATCCTAAAAAACTTAATGATGAAAATGAAAAAATCAATTATCATAACATACCTGCTGAACTTGCTTGGAAGATGAATTTGCCTTTACCGCCCAATTATGAGTTTATGTGGTTTTTTAGCCATGGTGCTGGCGCGTTTACTTTAGGTCAATTTTTTTATCATTTGTTTAAAATTAATATATTGGATTATTTTTGTGGAGGAGACGGGGATATCCGTTATTATAAATTTTATAATAAATTGTTAGAATTAAAAGATAAAAGAAATATTATTACTATAAATGATATAGACCCATCATGGTATGGCAATCAGCATAAAAGAGATAAATTATTTTCATCTTTTCAAAAAATAACTCCTATTCTATTTCAGATAAGGGATCCTATAGAATTGATTAAACATGCTTATGGTAGAAAATGGGGAAATAATTTAGCCAAAACAAAAGAATTTGATTTGAGTTATCAATTTAATGATATCATAACGGAAGTAGAAGTATATAATTATAATTTGCCTAATACTTTGGAAGGACAAAAGCCGCAATCGTTTTTATGGAAATCTTTAATCGAATGTTTTGATAAATTTAATGATTGTTTTTATTTAGATATCTCAAAGATAAGAGGTGAAGAAACTATTCACACATTAAATTATCTATCAAATAAATTTAATTTGAAACAAATTAAGATTAACGATAAAGAGTTTGTAACAAAAAGTTACTTTAAAGGAAATTTATATTTTCTATTGCCTTTGACTTTGTATTTAAATAAAGAAGACTTAAATACAAATATTCCGAATAAAAAGATTAATAAAAACAATAGTTTGATAATTAATATTAATTTTTTTCAAAATGATAATAACTTATTTAATTTATATTCTGAGCTTAGTATTTTAGATATGGATAGTTCAGTGGGTTTTTATATTGATAAGCAAGATTATAATAAATTAAAAAATGATAGTATTTTTTATAAGCAAGTAATAGATTATCTTCGGAATTTTGCTTATGAATTAAAAAATAGAATTCAAATAGAAGAAGATTTGATGCTTAAAGTTGAAGATGTTTTGAGACATTTATATAATAATAAAAATGCTAGAGTAAGTGCTAAAAATATCTTGGATGAAGAATTGGTTTATATTAAACAACATCGTCCAGATATAGTAGCTTCTTGGAAATATTACCAAGAATTTGAAAAAATGTGCAAGGAGTTGGATGGTGATATTTAGGAGAAAGATTTGTAAATTAATAAAAAAAAGATATAATTATGTTTTAATTTAGAAAAAGGAATGAATATGAAACAAGGGGATTTTACAAAAGTTGCAAAACATTATCACAATAGACCTGCTTATAGTCCGTTTTTACTTGAAAAACTTGTAGCTTGTATCAATGATAAAAATAAAAATTTAAAAGATTTAAATATTGTTGAAGTAGGAGCTGGAACTGGAAAACTTACTAAGATGTTGGGAGAAATGTTTGGATGCCAAATTAGTGCTGTGGAACCAAACGATAATATGCGTGAAGAAGGGCAAAAATTTACACAAAATTTATCAAATATTTCTTGGCATAAAGGGAGTGGCGAAGAAACCTGCATGAGCAATAATCAAGCTGATTGGGTCATCATGGCTAGTTCTTTCCATTGGACAGATCCTAAAAAATCTCTCCCAGAATTTAATCGTATATTGACAGGGGGGGGTATTTTACTGCGATTTGGAATCCTCGCCACATTGTAGAGGGTTCGGTTTTTGATGAAATTGAAAAGGAGATTAAACATATTGTTCCAGATCTTGCTCGTGTAAGCAGTGGCACTCAAAATGTTAAAAAATGGGAAGAAATTCTTGTTTCAACAGGAGATTTCATAGACTGCTTTTTTATGGAGTGTGACTATAAAGAGTTTTGGGATAAAGAGCGTTATCTTGGAGCTTGGCATTCTGTAAATGATATACAAGCACAAGCAGGTGAAAAAAGATGGAAGGAAATTTTAGAGATGATAGAAGCTAAAATTTCTCATATGCAAAGTATAGAGATTCCTTATAAAATAAGAGCATGGACAGCTAGAAAAGCATAAAATACCTCCTTTTTTTCATCAAGCTTGTCAAAGATGAAAAAAAGGAAATAAAATGCAAAAACTAGTAGAACAAGTGTGGGATTATACCAAGCATGCTAAATTTTATAGCTATAGACCAAATTATGCTCCAAAAACTATAGATATGCTTATTAGCTTAGTTGGAAAAAAAGATATTAAAGTCGCTGATATCGGTGCAGGAACTGGAAATTTAAGCATTATGCTTTTAGAAAGAGGATGTAAGGTAGTATCTGTAGAACCAAATGATGCGATGCGTGAGATCGGGATAGAAAGAACCAAGGATCAAAAGATTGACTGGGTTAGAGCAACAGGCTTAAACTCAACACTCCAAAATAGTGAATTTGATTGGGTGACTTTTGGTAGTAGTTTTAATGTAATGGATAGAAATGAAGCCTTAGAGGAAGCGCATCGCTTATTAAAATCAGAGGGATATTTTTCTTGTATGTGGAATCACAGGGATTTAAACGATCCTGTGCAAAAAATAGCTGAAGATACTATTGTAGAATTTGTACCAAATTATACAAGGGGAACAAGAAGAGAAGATCAAAGACCAATTATAGAGAGTCGAAAGGATCTTTTTGATAATATTGTTTATATTGAAGAGGATTTTTATTTTCATCAAAGCATTGAAAATTATATTAATGCATGGAAGAGTGTTAAAAATCCTTACTGGGATTTGGAGACTGATGAAGGAAATGAACTTTTTAATAAAATTAGTAATAAAATTTCACAAAGACTTCCTAAGGAATTTAGCATAAAATATACCACTCGTTGTTGGAGTGCTAAAAAAATATAAAACTAAGGAAAAACATGGCGGAGTTAAAATTTAAAACCAAAGCACAAAATTTAAAAAATTTACAAACAAAATTAAAAAAAGCAAAAGTTCTACCTTTGGTTTTAACTTCGCTTGAAGAATTAATATCAAATGAAGATAAAGTTTTACAGGACATTCAAACCTTAAAGGCTAATAGACTCATTATAAGAAGTTCTTCTTTAAGTGAAGATAGCATGAAAAACTCCAATGCAGGTGCTTTTCTTTCTTTGGCAAATATTAAAGCTGATTCTAAAGATGAGTTATTAAAAGCTTTATATGAAGTTGCCAATTCTATGCCATCAAAAAGTGATGAAATTTTAGTTCAACCTATGCTTGAAAACATTACTCTTTGTGGAGTTGGTTTTAGTGTTGATAAGGATAATTTTTCCCCTTATTTTTGTCTTCAATATGATGAAAATGGTTCAAATAGCTCTATTACAGATGGAAGCAGTAAGAGTGCAAAAACTTACTATCATTACAGAAATTATTTAGAATTTAAAGATATTAGACTTCAAAAAATTATAGAACTTATAAAAGAATTAGAAGTTTTATATGATTGTCATTTTTTAGATGTTGAATTTGCATTTGCTATTCAAGATGATAAGGAAGAACTTTTTTGCTTACAAGTGCGTCCTTTGGTTATGCATGAAAAAAATAATTTATTTCATTCTTTACCAAAAGAAGCTTTATATAGATTTTATAAACGTTTTGAGTCTTTAAAAGAATCAAGATCTAGAGTTTTGGGAGATAAAGCTATTTTTGGGGTAATGCCTGATTGGAATCCAGCTGAAATCATAGGGTTAAGACCTAAGCGTTTAGCTTTTAGTTTATATAAAGAAATCATTACGGATAATATCTGGGCGTATCAAAGAGATAATTATGGTTATAGAGATCTAAGATCCCATCCTTTAATCCATTCTTTTTTAGGCATTCCTTATGTGGATGTAAGATTATCTTTTAATTCTTTTATATCAAAAAAATTAGATGAAAATATTGCACAAAAACTTGTCAATTTTTACTTAGATAAGCTTAATAAAAATCATGAATTGCACGATAAGATTGAATTTAATATTGTTTATTCTTGTTATGACTTTAATAGTTCTAAAAAATTAGAAGAACTTTTAAATCATGGTTTTAATGAAAATGAAATCAAAAGATTAGAATTTTCATTATTAGAACTTACAAATAAGATTATTAATCCTAGATCAGGGTTTTATTTAAAAGACATACAAAAAGCTTATAAGCTAAAAGAAAGATATGATGGCATTATTAATTCTAATTTTTCTTTAATTGATAAAATTTATTGGCTTATTGAAGAATGCAAGCGTTATGGAACCTTGCCTTTTGCTGGGGTGGCTAGGGCTGCATTTGTAGCAATGCAACTTTTAAATTCTTTAGTTGAGATTGATTTTATAACCAAAGAGGAAAAAGATGATTTTTTAAATTCACTCAATACAGTGAGCAAAAATTTAAGCAAACAAACAAACCATCTTAATTTTCACAACAAAGATCAATTTTTAAAAGATTTTGGACATTTAAGAGCAGGAACTTATAATATTTTATCTCCAAGATATGATGAAGATTTTGAACTTTATTTTGATGTGGATCAAAAAGATAGTAAAGTTTATTTACAAGATAAAGCTTTTGTTTTTTCAGAAGAAAAGACAAAAGCTTTAAATGCTTTACTTAGAGAACATGGACTAGAAATTAGTGCTTGTGAATTTTTTGATTTTTTAAAACAAGCTATTGAAGGTAGAGAATTGGTAAAATTTGAATTTACTAGATTGCTTTCTAAGGCTATAGTTTATATAGAAGAATTAGGCAAATATTATGGTATTGAAAAAGAAGATTTGGCTCATCTTGATATAAAAAGCATTTTAAATCTTTATTCTAGTCTTTATTCTATAAATCCAAAAGAGCAGTTTGTAGAAGAAATTAATCGCAATAAAAAAGAATATGAACTTACACAAGCTATAAAACTTCCTTCTTTGCTTTGCAATGCCGATGAAATTTTTTCTTTTTATAATCATAGTATTATTCCAAATTTCATTACACAAAAGAGCATCACTGCATTTACGGCGAAAGAAAATGATAAAGATTTAGAAGGAAAGATTGTTTTAATTTATGCAGCAGATCCTGGATATGATTATTTATTTACAAAAAATATAGCAGGACTTATTACATGTTATGGGGGTGCTAATTCACATATGGCCATTCGTGCCTCAGAACTTGGAATGCCTGCTGTTATAGGAGTTGGAGAAGAAAATTTTGAAAAATATTTAAAAGCTAAAAAAATAAATATAGAATGTGAAAGTGAGCAAATATTTTGTTTATAGGTATTACTCAAAGGCTTATTTGCAACGAAAGTTATCATGAAGAAAGAGAATGTTTGGCTTTGGATTGGGGAAAATTATTTAATAAAGATTTATTTAAAAATTTTACTCCTCTTCCTCTTAGCTATGAAATAGATTTTTCTCATTATAAACATCTAATAAAAGCTGTGATATTAAGCGGTGGCAATGATTTAAGTTTTTATAGTCCTAATGTTTTATCTAAAAAGAGAGATTTATACGAAAAGCAAGTTATAGAAATTTGTTTAAAAGAAAAAATACCACTTTTAGGAATTTGCAGAGGAGCTCAGATGATAGCTCATTATTTTAACAGCCATATAAGTCCTTGTGAAAATCATATAGGTAAACATGAAGTATTTTTCTCAAAAGAAAAATTTATAAGTAATTCTTTTCATAATTTTGCTATTGAAAAATTAGGCGAAGATCTTGTAGAACTTTGCTTAGCAAAAGATAATACCATAGAAGCTTTTAAGCATAAGTATGAAAATATTTTTGGTATAATGTGGCATATTGAAAGAGAAAATGGGCTTAATAATATTCAAATTTTAAGAGAGTGGTTTAGTTTAATCAAGGAATAATATGAATGCAATTATCTTAGCAGCAGGTTTTGGATCAAGGCTGATGCCTTTAACAAAAGATCAACCAAAGTGTATGGTTGAGTATAAGAATAAAAAAATCATAGATTATGAAATCGAAGCTTTAAAATCAGCAGGTATAAATGAAATAGCTGTTGTGGGTGGATATTTAAACGATGTGCTAAAAAATTATCTTAATAAATATGATATTGAGCATTTTTTTATTAATTCAAAATATGATAAAACCAATATGGTTCATACTTTTTTTTGCGCTAAAGATTTTATGTTAAAATGCATCGAAGAAAAACAAGATTTGATTATTTCTTATGCGGATATTGTTTATTTTCAAGATTGTGTGCAAAAGCTTATAAATGCCAAAGAAGAACTTGCTATAGTAGTTGATAAGTCTTGGCGTAAGCTTTGGAGCAAACGCTTTGCAAATCCTTTAGAAGATGCTGAAACATTAAAGATGACAAATGGTTATATTATAGAACTTGGAAAAAAAGCTAATGCCTATGATGAGATAGAAGCTCAATATATAGGACTTTTTAAATTTTCTTATCAATTTCTTTCCGAAGTTATTGCTTTTTATGAAATGCTTGATCGAGATATTTTATATGATAATAAAAATTTTGAAAATATGTACATGACAAGTTTTTTACAAGCTTTAATTGAAAAATACAACAACGCAAAAGCAGTGGAAATTGATGGCAATTGGTGTGAAATTGATTTTATGAGTGATTTAGAGGTGCAAATTGATAAATAGTCCTTATATTATTTGGCTTACTGGTTTAGCTGGAAGCGGAAAAACAACTATAGGTCAAGCTTTGTATGAAAAATTAAAGCTAAAATATAAAAATCTTATTTATCTCGATGGAGATGAGTTAAGAGAAATATTAGGACATTATGCATACGATAGACAAGGTCGCATAGATATGGCTTTGAAAAGAGCTAAATTTGCAAAATTTTTAAACGATCAAGGTATGATAGTTATTGTCACTACGATTTCAATGTTTAATGAGATTTATGATTACAATAGAAAGCAATTAAAAAATTATTATGAAATTTATATAGAATGCGATATGCATGAATTAATGCAAAGAGATCAAAAAGGGCTTTATACTAAGGCTTTAAATAAAGAAATTGATAATGTAGTTGGTGTTGATATAGAATTTGATAAACCAGAGGCTGATTTAGTGATTGATAATTCTTGTCGAAATAATTTAGAAGAAAAAGTTGAACTTATAATAAAGAAATTGGCATTGTGAAGCATTACTCAATATCAAAAAAACTTATTGCTAATGCTAGAAATTTTTATACTATTTCTTTGTATAAGAAAAATTTAAAAATCAAAAAAGATGATCTTTTCTTTGGTTGGGGACGCAAAAAATCAGGTTTAAAAGCTATGAATTTAGCTAAAAAATATAAGGCTAAATTCATACTTTTAGAAGATGGATTTATCCGCTCATTAAACTTAGGGGTTGAAAATAGCCCAAGTTTTTCTATGGTTAAAGATGATATAGGCATTTATTATGATGCAACAGCACCTTCAAAGCTTGAAAATCTTTTAAATACTTATGAATTTAAAGATGAAGAAATCAAGCAAGCTAAAAAAGCTATAGAGCTTATCAAAAAATATAAAATTAGCAAGTATAATAACAATCTCGATATTCCAGATGATTATTTTCAAAAAGATGAAAAAAGGGTTTTAATCATCACCCAAACGGCCAATGATGCCTCGCTTGAATTTGGGCTTGCTAAAGGTTTTAAAACCGTCGATATGATAAAAGATGCCATAAAAGAAAATCCTAAATCTAAAATTTATATAAAAATCCATCCTGATGTTTTAAGCGGTAAAAAACAAAGTGATTTAGATATAAATTCCTTACCTAAAGAATGTATTTTAATTACTGAAAATTTTAATCCCATAGCCTTACTTGAGTTTTTTGATAAGGTTTATACCAAAACTTCTGGTATGGGTTTTGAAGCTTTGATGCAAGAATGTGAGTGTATTTGTTATGGTATGCCTTTTTATGCAGGTTGGGGTCTAACAAAAGATAAATTAGAGTGTAAAAGAAGGATGCAAAAAAGAAGTTTAGAAGAAGTTTTCTATGCTGCTTATATACTTTATAGCGAGTATTTTAATCCTTATTTAAATCAAAAAAGTAATATTTTTGATACTATTCAAACTTTAGCAAAATATAAAGATATAGAAAAGGTAAATTCTAACAAGCTTTTTATGTTAGGTTTTACCTTATGGAAAAGGCATTTTATCAAGCCTTTTTTTAAGGCCAAAGATAATAAAATTATTTTTTTAAATTCTTTAAAATCTTTAGCTAGATATAAACTTAAAGAAAATGATAAATTTTTCATTTGGGGTAAAAGGATAGATTATAACGCTCTTAAAACTACTCTTATAAAAAAAGCGCAAGATGAGAATTTGCTCCATTTTACTCCCAAAATTTCTTTAGTTGAAGATGGATTTATTCGCTCAATCTCTTTAGGTTCTGATCTTACGCGCCCTTTTTCTTTAATCGTTGATGATAAAGGACTTTACATAGATCCAAATAAAGCAAGTAAATTAGAAGAGCTTTTGCAAAACGAAATTTTTGATGAAAATATGCTAAATAGGGCAAAAAATATTATAAAAATCTTACTTGAGAACCGCTTTTCAAAATACAATGGCTTAAAGCATGAAGACTTAAAAATCAATGCCAAAATAGGACAAAAGATTATTTTAATCCCTGCTCAAGTTGAAGATGATGCTTCGATGATTTTAGGGGGTTTTGGCTTATCTACTCTTGATTTGCTTAAGGAGGTGCGTTCTAAAAATCAAGATGCTTATATCATCTTTAAACCCCATCCTGATGTGTTAAGCGGCAACCGTGTAGGTTTAAAAGATGAAACACTCATCTTGGAATTTTGTGATGAGATTGTAAAAGATTGCAGTATTGATAGCGCTATAAAAATTGCTGATGAAATTCACACTATTACTTCTACAAGTGGTTTTGATGCTCTTTTAAGAGCTAAAAAAGTTTTTACTTATGGCATGCCTTTTTATGCGGGCTGGGGTTTAACAAAAGATAAATATAGATGCGAAAGAAGAACAAGAAAACTAAGCCTAGAAGAGCTTGTAGCAGGTGCTTTGATCATATATCCAAGATATATAAATCCTAAAACAAAAACTTTATGTGAAATTGAAGTTTGTTTAGATATAATGCTAAATTTACAAAAAGCTTATTTTTCAAAAAAATATATAAAATTGGCAATAGATTTTAAAACTTTTATGCTTAGAAAAATAAGAAGATTTTATGAATTTTTAGCAAAGAAATGAGATTTAGCACTAAAATTAAAAAAGAATTTAGCGGTAAAAATGTTTTACTCTTGCAAGGACCTGTGGGAAATTTTTTTCATCATCTTGCAATGAAAATGAAAAAAAACCAAACCAAAGTTTTTAAACTCAATTTTAACGGCGGAGATTTTTTTTTCTATCCTAGTGGAACGAGGTGTAAGTGTGATGAAAAAGATCTTGAAAATTTCTATAGAGATTTTTTTCAAAATAAAAAAATCGATGCTATTTTAATGTATAATGATTGTCGCATTATACATGCTAAGGCTATTAAAGTGGCTAAAGAATTAGGAATTGAAATATGGATTTTTGAAGAAGGATATTTAAGGCCTTATTGTATTACTTTGGAAAAAGATGGGGTGAATGCAAATTCTTCTTTACCGCGTGATAAAAATTTTTATCTTTCTCAAAATATTTTTACCAAAGAAAGTATAAAAGAAATTCCAGGTGGATTTAAATTTATGGCTTTTGATGCTTTTTTGTATTGGTTGTTTGCTTTTATTTTGGCTCCATTTTTTAACAACAAACTTCATCATCGCACTTTATATCCTTTTGAATTTTTATTTTGGTTTAGATCATTGTATAGAAAGTATCTTTATAAGATTACAGAAAAAAAACTAAATGAAAAGATTTATAATTTAGAAAAAAAGTACTTTTTGGCGATTTTACAAGTTTATAGCGATACGCAAATTAAATATCATTACAAAAAAAGCATAGAGCACTTTATAGAGGAAACCATACTTTCTTTTGCAAACCATGCAAGAGCTAAATCTTATCTAGTTTTTAAACACCATCCCATGGATAGGGGCTATAAGAATTATTCTAAACTCATAAATGATTTAAGTCAAAAATATCATGTAGAAGGAAGGGTTTTATATGTTCATGATACCCACTTGCCAGTTCTTTTAAGAAAGGCTTTGGGTTGTATTACTATAAATTCAACAGTAGGCCTTAGTGCTATTTTAGAAGGCTGTCCGACTAAGGTTTGTGGCAATGCTTTTTATGATTTTGAAGGCTTATCTTATCCAAAAAAACTTCAATTTTTTTGGCGTGAAGCTCATGCTTATAAACCCAATCCTGTTTTGGTATGTAATTTTAAAAAATATCTTTTACAAACTAATCAATTCAACGGCAATTTTTATAAAAATTTCTTTTTAGACAAATAAGACTAAAAAGCTTTGATTAAGAGAGCTTTTAAAGCAAAGTTGTTATAATTAAAAGCAAAAAGAAATTATTGTATGGATAGGGAAGTATTTTATATAGCAGGATATGATCCTAAAAGTTATAGATTTTATTATGATTTATTTAAAAAAAACCTAAAAGATTATTCTCATGCTTTTAGCATTAAAGTTGATTTAAGTAAAATTGAAAAAAATGAGCAATTTCCTTTTTTTCAAATTTCTTGCGAAGGAGTACAAACTAAATATCATTTTTTAACATGGAATGATATTGTTAAGAAAAATTGGTCAGAAAATTATAAAGATGCTTTGGCAGATTGTTATAGTTTTTTTAGAATTTATACTATCACAGGGCTTTTTATCAAATTTGGCAAAGAGTCGATTTATCAACTTATCACAGGTTATTATCCTTTTTTTTATGTGTTATTTTCTTTACTATTTTCTTTGGTTTTGGCTTTTGGAAGTTTTGCTTTTTTGCAAAATTATATGCATTTTTCTTTAGCTATCATCATAGGATGTTTTTTAGGATTTTTACTAAATCATTTTTTATTTAAATTAGGTAAGAAATTAGCTGTATTTTGGATAGCAAGAATTTGTGCTTTTTGTGCTACTTGGCAAGATAAAAAAACAGGCACTATGCAAGAAAGAATCAAGCTTTTTGCAAATACCATAGTAGATAAGCTAAAACAAAATGAAAATAAACAAGATTATGAACTTGTTTTAGTAGCACATAGTGTTGGAACTATAGT
Source organism: Campylobacter sp. BCW_6468 (assembly GCF_001762865.1). Classification (NCBI taxonomy): domain Bacteria; kingdom Pseudomonadati; phylum Campylobacterota; class Epsilonproteobacteria; order Campylobacterales; family Campylobacteraceae; genus Campylobacter; species Campylobacter sp. BCW_6468. Next base: position 71,849 of record NZ_MJXQ01000043.1, on the reverse strand, counting down.
TTGTATAGAAGTTTTGGAGTGTATTTTAAGACAAAATTTAGATTTATCTTTACTTCGTAAATTAAAAATTCTTACTTTAGGAGAATGCATTCCTTTAGTGAGTTATCAAAAAAAAGCGGATGAATTTAGAAAGAAGCTTGAATTTGTTTCAAGGTTTGATTTAAAATGGTATGATTACACATCGATTATTGATGGAGCATGTTTTCCTCAAGTGGATTTTTTCCGCACGAGTGGCGTAAATGCTAAATTTACACCTCCATTTTTAAGTGCTAAATTTCACACTTTATATGAAAAACATGAGTATAAAAAAATAAAAAGAGATAAAAACAAAGCGCACTTTTTATATCTTTATAGTATTAGTGTTAAAGGTGATTATGATTTTTTTTCTTTCATCATAATGCCTAAATTTTTAGAAGAAAAGGTAAAAATATGAGTGAATGCCCCTTTTTTCCAAAACCTTATAAAAATAAAGCTTCTACGCTCTTAACTTTTTTGTTAAAGCGTAGATCTTGGCTTGACGGGCTTTATGAGCGTAGTTATAAAATGCAAACAGGCTATGTGAAGATGCCAAATTTTGATCTTTATGTCATAAATGATACTAAAGAAGTTAAAAGAATGATGGTTGATAAGGTTAGAGAATTTCCTAAAAGTGCATTTTTACATGAGCTTTTAAGTCCGCTTTTAGGGGAGAGTATTTTTACTACAAATGGTGAAGTTTGGAAAAAACAAAGAGAACTTTTGCGTCCAAGTTTTGAAATGACTCGTATCAATAAAGTGTTTAATCTTATGAGTGAAGCTGTGGCAGATATGATGGATCGTTTTGGCAAGTATCCAAATCATGCTGTTATCGAAGTAGATGAAGCTATGACTTTTATTACCGCTGATGTGATTTTTCGCACCATTATGTCTTCAAAACTCGATGAGGGAAAAGGTAAAAAAATCTTAAACGCCTTTGTGACTTTTCAAGAGCAAAGCGTGCATACAGCCATGCGTCGTATGTTTCGTTTTCCAAAATGGCTTTCTTATGTGCTAGGAGATCGTAAGCGTGCTAAAGCCGGAGATGTGATCAGACAGGTTTTAAGTGATATCATAAAACCAAGATATGATATGGCAGATAATGCAGAATTTGAAGATATTTTAGGATCTTTGCTTTTAGTAGTGGATGCTGATACAAATAAGCGTTTTTCTTTTGAGGAAATTTTAGATCAAGTGGCTATGCTTTTTTTAGCAGGACATGAAACCACAGCAAGTTCTTTGACATGGACGCTTTATTTGCTTAGTCTTTATCCTAAGGAGCAAGAAAAAGCTTACGAGGAGATTACTCAGGTTTTACAGGGTGGAGTCGTTGAAATTTCGCATCTAAGACAGTTTAAATACTTAACAAATATTTTTAAAGAATCTTTAAGACTTTATCCTCCTGTTGGGTTTTTTGCAAGAGAGGCAAAAAAAGATACCCAAGTTAGAGATAAGCTTATTAAAAAAGGTTCTGGGGTGGTGATTGCTCCTTGGCTGATACACAGACATGAAGAATTTTGGACAAATCCGCATGGATTTAATCCTTCTCGTTTTGAAGGAGAGTACAAAAAAGATGCTTATTTGCCTTTTGGGGCAGGGGAAAGAATTTGTATAGGACAAGGTTTTGCTATGCAAGAAGCGATTTTGATTTTGGCTAATATTTTAAAAACTTACAAACTAGAACTTGAAGAAGGTTTTGTACCTGATGTAGTAGGGCGTTTAACAGTGCGTTCGGCTAATGGTATGAGGATAAAATTTAGCAAAAGAAAGCTATGAAAAGAGTTAGAACTAAAATTCGCGCCAATTTTCGTCGTCGTGTAAAACGCACTTTAAAAGGAAGCTTAAAAGAAAAATTAGCAGGGACTATTCTGCTTTGTGCAATAGTACCTTTAGCAGTTTTAGGATATCTTTTTATCGTGATTATAGGAATTTTTTTTAATACCGCACGAGCAAGACAGGGTGTTAGAGCCTTAGATCATTTTGTAAATGCAAGCTTGTTTAATGGCTATGCTTGGGAGAGCGTTTCTTCTCATGCGTGGCGTGAAAGAAATCGCAAAAAATGGGCAAGGATTGTTATAAAAATCACAGATTTTTTTCAAAAAGATCATTGTAAAAGAGCAAACAAAAGAGAACAACCTGTGGTGGATTTCATACTTTCAAGAAATTTAGACAAGCAAACTATAGGAAAATAATCAAACTACAGCCACTATGGCTATAGCAAAACCATTATCATGAGAAATACTTAGGGAAGTTTGAGTGATATTAAAATCTTTTGTAATTTTTTGAGAATATTTTAATTTAGGCGCGTTTTTTTCATCTTTTGATATTTCAATATCAAAAAAACTGCATAATTCACAAATTCCAACACCCAAAGCCTTGCTAGCGGCTTCTTTAGCAGCCCAAAGACCTGCTAGAGTTGCTGGATTTTTAATGAGTATTTGTTCTTTTGGGCTTAGAAATTTATCCAAAAAATTTTTGCCATGTCTAGAATGAATTTTTTCTATTCTAGAAATGGCGATGATATCACAGCCTACACGCATTAAGAAACTACAAAATCCGTAAAATAAACATTTTTAATAAAGCCATCGGTTAAAATTTCATTGATTTTTCCAACTAGCTCATCTTTTAAACGTTCTTTGCCTTTTTGTGTACTTACTTCTTCAAAAGTTTTAGCTGTTAATGTACGAATAATAATATCACGAATGACTGGGACTTTTTTATCAAGTTCAGGTTTTAAAAGTTCGCTATTTTGTTCTAGTTCTATAGTGCATTTTACATATCTTGAGCCGCTATCGCTAAGTAAATTTAGGGTAAAAGGATCAAGTGGATACATAGGACCTATATTAGCAAAATCACTACCTCGCTGAGCAGGAGCTGAAACTTTAGGTTTATCGGCTTTTGCCTCTTCTTTTGGAGCTTCTTTGACTTCACTTTCATCACTTGAACTGCTTGAAATAAGCCAAGCAATTACTCCCATAATACTAAGAAGTAAAACAAAAAGTAAAATAACAATAATAATTACAAGTGAACCGCCTTTTTTCTTTTTCGTTTCTTCGTTTTCTAATTCTTCATCCATAAATTTTCCTTCATTTAGTGAAATTAATGTAAAATTGTAGCAAAAATTTCTTTTCTATCCAAATTTGCTTTAGAAAAACGATAAATTTTAGGTTAAAGAAGAGATGAATTTGAAGGAAAAAAATGTTAGATGTGATTTTTAGGGAATATGATATAAGAGGGCTTTATGGCAAAGAACTAAATGAAAAAAGTGTTAAGGCTATAGGTTTTTGCTTGGGAAAAACCATGCTAAATAAAGGCTGTAAAAATGTAAGCGTGGGCTATGATGCAAGATATAGTGCAAATGAGCTTTTTAATTATCTAATTAGCGGACTTAACAAAGCGGGAATAAAAATCTATGATATAGGGCTTGCGCCAACTCCATTGGGATATTTTAGTCTTTATGAGGGCTTGAAATTTGATGCAAATGTTATGATAACAGGCTCTCATAACCCAAAAGATTATAATGGTTTTAAAATTACTATTAATAAAGAAAGTTTTTTTGGCGTAGAATTAAAAGAGTTTTCAAAAGAAGTTTATAAGCATTTAGATGATGATATTGAAGAAAATTTAGAAGTAGAAAAATACGATATTTTAAACCTTTATGTGAAATTTATGTGCGAGCAATTTAGCTTTTTAAAGGATTTTAATTATAAATTTGGTGTTGATTGCACAAATGGTGCGGCTGGAGTGGTGATAGAGCCTTTAATCAAGACTTTAAATTTAAAAGCTCATGTAATGTTTGCAGAGCCTGATGGACAGTTTCCAAACCATGCTCCAGATCCTACAGAAGAAGAAAACTTAAGTGCGATTAGAGAATTTTTAAATCAAAATCAAGATTATTCTTTAGCTTTTGCTTTTGATGGGGATGCTGATAGAATGGTTGCTTTGAGTAAAACTCATGTATTTTGTGGGGATGAGCTTTGTTATTTGTTTGCTAAAGATATCCCTAATCCACGCATTTTAGGTGAGGTAAAATGTTCTAAAAATCTTTTTGATGAAGTGGCTAAATTTGGAACTATTTTTATGGGAAAAACAGGACATTCTAATATCAAAAAAATGATGAAAGAAAAAGATATTGATTTAGCTGCTGAGGTGAGTGGGCATATTTTCTTTAAACATAGATATTTTGGTTATGATGATGGAATTTATGCATTTTTAAGAGCCTTGGAGCTTGTTTATAAAGGTTTTGATCTAGAAAGTATGATTAGAGCTTTACCAAAACTTTATACTACACCTGAAATTAAAATTCCTGTAAATGAAGAAGAAAAATTCAAACTTGTGGAAGAATTTCAAAAAGAGATTGAAAAAGGAGCTTTAAAAGGTGTTAAAAGTCTTTGTGAAATTGATGGAGCTAGGATAGATTTTGGCGATGGATGGGCTTTACTTCGTGCATCTAATACCAGCCCTTATCTTATCACACGCTTTGAGGCAACATCTTTAGAAAGAGCAAAAGAGCTTGAAAGTATGGTATTTACTTTGTTTAATGATATAAAAGCTAAATTTAAGAATTGATGAGATAATATTCCGCGATTTAATTTATTTTAAAAAGGAATTAAAAATGAAAAAAATACTTATTCTACTTACACTATGTGCTTTTGCTTTTGGTGCAAGTGAATGTGATAGAAAAATCGATCGTATCAATAAAGAAATCAGTTTTTCTAAAGCGCATAATGATACAGCTAGAACTTTAAGCTTAGAGCTTGCTTTAAAACAAGTACAAAATGATTGTGCCAAAGATCCTATGTTTTATGATAAAAAGTTAGAAGCTAAAAAACTTAAAGAACAAGAAGTGGAAAAAATCGAAAAAGAACTTGATGCCTTGAAAGAACAAAAAGATTATATGAGTAAGGCTGAGTATAAAGCTAAAAAAGAAGCTTTAAAAGAACAAAAAGAGAAAATTAAAAAAGAAATTAAAGAATATATTGATAATCTCTAAAAATTAAAAGGCTAATTAAATTTAGCTTTTTTAAACCCTACCTTTTTTAAGGTTTTCTAGTAATTCTTCTATATTATAAATTCCTCTGTGTTCTGGTGTTAAAAGATGGATTAAAATATCGCCAAGATCAATCACGCTCCATTCTTCGCTACTATCTATGTTTAAAAATTCCTCACCTTTGGCTTTAAGTTGTGTTTTAAGCTCATCGATCAAGGATAGAGCGTGTCTTTCTCCTAAAGTAGCTGCAATAATGACATATTTTACAAAGTATTCTTGCTCGCTCATGTCAATGGTTTTGATATTTTCAGCTTTTTTTTCATCTAAAATTTTAACGATTAAATCTATTCTTTCTTGCATTATTGTCCTTTAATTTTTGAAATTGTATCAATTTTTTTGTAATTTTTCATAATATTTTTTTACTTCATCTTTAATTTCTTCACAAACCTCATTTGTATTTAAAGTGTCGCGTATGAAAGAAGAAGCGATTTTTTTATTGGTTTTTAAATCTTTGAAATTCTTAGGAATTCCTATATCATTGCGATTGGCAATAACAAATTCTACTAAAGAATTGAGTTTTTCAAAATCATGCCAAAGATGAAGTTTTTCTAAATGATCTGCGCCAATTAAAAGATAAAATTTACTAGGATTATAAAGCTTATAAAGATACTTAACACTTTCTATGCTAGGAACAGGGCGTTTTTGCCTGATTTCAAAATCGCAAATTTCAACTTTTGGCAAATGTCCCCAAAGTTTTTTAACCCATAAGAATCTTTGCTTTTCATCAGCACTAAAACTTTGTTTAAAAGGATTGATATAAGTAGGCATAATAATAAGTTTATCAATATCTAATTTTTCCAAAGCCTCTAAAACAACGCTATTATGACCATTATGCGGTGGATCAAAACTGCCACCAAAAAGTGCTATCTTCATTAAAATTTTAACCTTTTTTTTGTAGAATATTAGCATTATATTTTGCAAAAGGAAATTAAATGGCTGTAAAAGTTGCTATAAATGGTTTTGGACGCATAGGCAGATGTGTTGCAAGAATCATTTTAGAAAGAAATGATATTGAGCTTGTGGCGATAAATGATACTACGGATATTGAACTTACAAAATACCTTTTTAAATACGATACAGTACATGGTGAATTTAAAGGCAGTGTTGATAGTGAAGGCGATGATTTAGTGGTAAATGGTAAAAAAATCAAAGTATTTAAAAGTCGCAATGTAAAAGATCTTGACTTTGCAAAACACGGCGCACAAATTGTTTTAGAGTGTACAGGAGCGCATTTAACTATGGCAAAATGTCAAGAATTTATAGATATGGGAGTGCAAAAAGTGATCATGAGTGCTCCTGCAAAAGATGATACACCTACTTATGTTTTAGGAGTAAATTCAGAACTTTACAAGGGTGAAAGCATTATTTCTAATGCAAGTTGTACAACAAATTGTTTAGGTCCTGTTTGTCGTGTTTTACAAGATAATTTTGGTATAGAAAAAGGACTTATGACAACAATACATGCTTATACAAATGGACAAAGTATTATTGATGCTAAGGCCAAAGATAAACGCCGTTCTCGTGCCGCAGCGCAAAATATCATTCCAACTTCTACAGGCGCAGCAAAAGCTATGAAACTTGTTATGCCTGAACTTAATGGCAAGCTTCACGGACAAAGTATGCGTGTGCCAGTGATTGATGTATCAAGCGTGGATTTAACTGCGCAGCTAAGCCGTAAAGTCAGCAAAGATGAAATCAATGAAGCTTTTAGAAAAGCTGCAGCTACAAATTTAAAAGGCATTTTAATGGTGGATGATGATGAAAGAGTTTCAAGCGATTTTATCACTTGTTCTTATGGAGCCATTGTAGCAAGTGATTTAACTCAAGTGATTATGGATGATTTTATCAAGGTAATTGCTTGGTATGATAATGAATGGGGCTATTCAAGTCGTCTGGTAGATATGGCAGTATATATTGCAAATAAGGCTTAATCATGAGTGATATTATTTCTATAAAAGACATTGATTTAGCTAAGAAAAAAGTTTTTATAAGATGTGATTTTAATGTTCCTCAAGATGATTTTTTAAATATCACTGATGATAGACGCATAAGATCAGCTATTCCTACGATAAGATATTGTTTGGATAATGGTTGTAGTGTGATTTTAGCCTCTCATTTAGGGCGTCCAAAAGAAATTAGTTCCAAGTATTCTTTAGAACCTGTTGCTAAGCGTCTTGCTAGACTTTTAGATAAAGAAATTATTATGGCAAAAGATGTTATCGGCGAAGATGCAAAAACCAAAGCTATGAATTTAAAAGCAGGTGAAATTTTACTTCTTGAAAATTTACGTTTTGAAAAAGGCGAAACTAAAAATGATGAAAATTTAGCCAAAGAACTTGCTTCTATGGTTCAAGTTTATATCAATGATGCTTTTGGAGTATGCCATAGAGCACATTCTAGCGTGGAGGCTATTACTAAATTCTTTGATGAAAAACACAAAGGTGCAGGATTTTTACTCCAAAAAGAAATTGATTTTGCAAGCAATCTTATCAAACATCCAGCACGTCCTTTTGTCGCTGTTGTTGGAGGTTCAAAGGTAAGTGGAAAACTTCAAGCATTGACAAATTTATTACCAAAGGTAGATAAATTAATCATAGGCGGAGGTATGGCATTTACTTTTTTAAAAGCCTTAGGTTATGATATAGGAAATTCACTTTTAGAAGAAGAACTTTTAGAAGAAGCTAATAAAATTCTTACCAAGGGTAAAAATTTAGGAGTGAAAATTTATCTTCCAGTAGACGTTGTAGCCGCTCCTGCGTGCTCACAAGATGCGCCGATGAAATTTGTTCCAGCGCAAGAAATTCCAAATGGTTGGATGGGTTTAGATATAGGACCTGCAAGTGTGAGACTTTTTAAAGAGGTGATTTCTGATGCGCAAACGATTTGGTGGAATGGACCTATGGGTGTTTTTGAAATTGATAAATTTTCAAAAGGCAGTATTAAAATGAGTCATTATATCAGCGAAGGACATGCAACTTCTGTTGTTGGAGGCGGTGATACGGCTGATGTGGTTGCGCGCGCAGGCGATGCAGATGAGATGACTTTTATTTCTACTGGAGGTGGTGCTTCTCTTGAGCTTATAGAAGGCAAAGAACTTCCAGGTGTAAAAGCTTTAAGATCTAAGGAAAATGAATGATCTTTGCTGCAAATTTAAAATGCAATCACACAAGAGCAAGTTTTAAAATTTATGCTGAAATTTTAAATAAAACTATGGGAGCAAAATGTGATGATATTATCGTTTTCCCACCTAGTGTAGCATTTTTAGAAAATGAAAATAACTTCATACAAGGAGCCCAAAATTTTTATCCTTGTGTTAATGGTGCTTTTACAGGCGAGCTTGGAAAAGAGCATTTGGACGAATTTGGGATCAAATGTGTTTTAATCGGGCATTCTGAAAGAAGAGCTTTAGGAGATGAAGAGCTTATTGGAGCTAAATTTGATTTTGCTAAAGAGCATGGTTATAAAATTGTTTTTTGTATAGGTGAAAATTTAGATACAAAAAATTCAGGCAAGACTTTAGAGTTTTTAAAAAAACAACTTGAAATTATTGATTTAAATTATGAAAGACTCATTATCGCTTATGAGCCTATTTATTCTATAGGAACGGGAGTGAGTGCACAAAGTACAGATATCGCTAAAGTGCTTGAATTTTTAGTGAGTTTAACCAAGGCGCCTTTGCTTTATGGTGGAAGCGTGAATGAAAATAATATTAAAGAAATTCTAAGTGTAAAATATTGTGGTGGAGTTTTGATAGGCTCTGCAGCTTTAAAAGTAGAAAATTTTATAAAATTAATCAAAGGATAAAAGATGATTATGAAGGGTAAAAAAGGCCTTATTGTAGGGGTTGCGAATAATAAATCTATCGCTTATGGCATAGCAAAAGCATGTTTTGATCAAGGAGCCCAGCTCGCTTTTACTTTTTTAAATGATGCTTTAAAAAAACGCGTAGAACCTATAGCACAAGAGTTTAATTCTAATTTTGTTTATAAGCTTGATGTAAACAATAATGAGCATTTAGATTCTATCGCTGAAAAAATCAAAAAAGATTTAGGCGAGATTGATTTTGTAGTGCATGCGGTTGCTTTTGCTCCAAAAGAAGCTTTAGAAAATTCTTTTTTAGAAACTTCAAAAGAAGCTTTTGATATAGCTATGCAAACTTCTGTGTATTCTTTACTTTCTTTAACACGTGCAGTTTTACCTATTTTAAAAGATAAGGGTTCGATTTTGACTTTAAGTTATCTTGGAGGGGTTAAATATGTGCCTCATTATAATGTTATGGGTGTAGCAAAAGCTGCGCTTGAAAGTTCTGTGCGTTATTTGGCAAGAGATTTAGGGGTAAAAGGAATTCGTGTTAATGCTATTTCAGCAGGTCCTATTAAAACTTTAGCAGCAAGTGGAATAGGGGATTTTAGAATGATTTTAAAATACAATGAAATCAATTCTCCTTTAAAACGCAATGTTAGTATAGAAGATGTAGGAAATTCGGCCATGTACTTACTTAGCGATTTAGCAAATGGTGTTACAGGTGAAATACATTATGTTGATGCAGGATATAACATCATGGGCATGGGTGATGTTGAAAAAAATGAAGAAGGGCAAACTGTTCTTTGTTGGGATAATCAAAAAGGATAAAAAATGACAAAGCTTAGCAATGAAGAATTAAAAAATATACTTGAAGATCGCATTAAAAAACTTGAGAATTCTACTTTAAAAGAGGATAAGGTTATCAATGAAGAAAGTGTAAAAATTCTTGCTAGGCATTTATCTTTAGGCAATGAAATTCCAGCTCTTGCTCAAAGATTTTTTCAAATCACACCTAAAACAAAGTTAGTATGGCTTCATCTTTGTGAATGTACAGGGTGTAGCGAGAGTTTGTTGCGTTCTGAGTTGCCAAGTTTTGATGAGCTTATTTTTGATTTTTTTTCTTTAGAATATCATGAAACTTTAATGGCAGCAAATGGCACTAAGGCTGAAGAACTTTTAGAGCATGTTTTAGAAGAAGATTTTATTTTAGCGGTTGAAGGTGGTGTTGCAGCCATTGATACCTTTTTTCTTACTATAGGAGCGCAAGGAGAGAGTGGCTATGAAATTTTAGAAAAACTAGCCGCTAAAGCCAAGGCTATCTTTGCAGTGGGTACTTGTTCAAGTTATGGTGGTATTCAGGCTGCTTATCCAAATCCTAGTAAAACTTGTGGTATTAGCGAAGTCTTAAGTCAAAAAGTAGTAAATATCCCAGGTTGTCCTCCAAGTGATATAAATATCATTGCGACTTTAAGTTTTTTTGCTTTATTTGGAGTTTTGCCTGAACTTGATGAGCAAAATCGTCCTGTGTGGGCTTATGGTAAATGTTTGCATGATATGTGTGAAAGAAAGGCGAAATTTGAAAGTGGGATTTTTGCTGAACATTTTGACGATGAAGCTGCAAAGAATGGAGCTTGTTTATTTAAGATAGGTTGTAAAGGACCTTATACTTACAACAACTGTCCTAAAGTGAAATTTAATGCTAAAACTTCTTGGCCAGTGGCTGCAGGACATGGTTGTATAGCCTGTAGTGAGAAAAATTTTTGGGATGAGTTTGGGAATTATGAAAAACCTATGGCAAATATTTTTTCTTACGCTAAACTTTGCAATGAAGAGTTAAAACAAGAATTTTTTCTAGAAGAGCAAATTAAAATTTTAGAACAAATAGATTTTGAATTTGAAAGCAATATAAAACTTATTTTACAAAATATAGCTAAAAATAAATTAGGTGCTTCGCTTGTAGAAAATTATAAAAAATCCTTTGAGAAAAACTATGCTTTTATAGAACAAAATTTTGATGAAAATCCTATGCCTTCAAAAGATTTTTGGAAATATCTTGAGATGAGTTTTATTTTGGTTAAAGGCGCATTTTTAAAAGATAAGAATGATTTTTTAATTGCGGCAAAAAATTATGCTTTTAAACATGCAAGTCCTTATGATTTTAAGTTAAATATGAATGCTGAAAAACCAAAGCTTGATGTGAGTAAATCTTTTCGTATGACTTTAATCTATCTTTGCGGTGGGCTTGATTTTGAAGGTATTGCTTATAGTATTTTAAAAGCTTTTGAAGATAATATTACTAAAATTTCATCATTAAAAGCAAGTTAATTTAATAAAATTTTAGCAATATGAAACCCTATAAAAGCTACTATATAAGCACTTGTGCAGGTAAAAAGAAAGAGAAAGAGAGTATATTTTAGCTTTCCACTTTCTTTTGAAAAAACTATAGTTGCTGCAAAGCAGGGATTATAAATCATTACAAATAAAATAAAAGCCACTGCACTTGGTATAGGTATATTTTTGGCAATAATTCCTTTTAAATCATTATTTGTTTCATCTACATCTTTTCCTAGTGAATAAAGTACTCCCATAGTTGAAATCATCACTTCTTTAGCGGCCAAACCACTGATTAAAGATACGCTTAATTTCCAATCTAACTCAAGGGGTTTAAAAATAGGTTCTATGCCTTTGCCAAATTGTCCTAGATAACTTTGTTCTATAGCTCTTTCTTGAGCGTTAAAATCATTTAAATTTTCTTCATTTTTTGGAAAATTGCTAGCAAACCATATGAGCAAAGAGGCTAAAAGTATGAAAGTTCCTGCTTTTTTAAGATACATTTTGGCTTTATTATAAACCATAAACCAAACTAAATGCCAATTTGGCATACGATATTTTGGCATTTCCATAACAAAAGGTTCATCAAGTCCACGAAATGCTGTCATTCTTAAAAATTTTGCAGCACAAAGTCCCAAAATCGCACCTAAAATATAAATTCCAAAAAGATAATTTCCTGCTTTTTCACTTGGAAAAAAAGCACCGATAAAAAGCACATATACAGGAAGTCTTGCCCCGCAACTCATAAAATTGATCACAAAAAGAGTTAAAAGTCTATCTCTTTTGTTCTTAAGAGTGCGTGTAGCCATAAAAGCAGGTACCGAACAACCAAAACCAGTGATTAGCGGAATAAAACTTTTACCATGCAAACCAAATTTATGTAAAATCCCATCAAGTAAAAAAGCTACTCTTGACATATAGCCTGTGGTTTCTAAAAGAGCTATGCCTAAAAATAAAATTATTATATTAGGTAAAAAAAGTATCACAGCACCAACACCTGCGATAATCCCATCAGCTAAAGCTGAAGCGATGAAGGTATTAGAAATATTGTTTTTAACAAGTTCACCTAAGGCATTAAAGCCTGATTCTATATAATCCATAGGAATTTGCCCTAAGCTAAAGGTGAGTTGAAATAAAAGCCACATTAAAAATAAAAATATAGGTAAGCCAAAGAATTTATGGATAAGTAAGGCATCGATTTTTTTGGTTAAATTTCTTTCTTCTTTTTTGTGTGTGATAATTTTTTTTGAAAGTTCATTAATAAAATATAATAAATCTTCTTTTTCCGGACTTTTTTCGCAAAGCGGAGTATAAAATTGAGATCTTGGAATAAATTTACTTTCAAATAAAATAATAATTTTTTGCAGCAAAAGTTCTAAATTTCTTTTGTTTTTGCTGAAATTTCAACAACTTGACTTTGAAATTCTTGGCTTAAAATAGAAGTGTCAAGCTCTATACCTTCTTTTTTGGCTTCATCGCACATATTTAAAGCTAAAAGCATTTTTTTATTAAGGCTTAAAAGTTCTGCACTAAGGATAAGATTACGTTCTAAATTGGTAGCATCTAAAACATTAACAATAACATCATAGTCATTTTGATTTAAAAAATGGCGTGTGATTTTTTCTTCTTCACTATATCCATCTAAAGAATAAGTTCCTGGTAAATCAATGACTTCAAATTCATAGTTTTTGTAAAAAGTTTTTGCACTTGCTTTTTCTATAGTAACTCCGCTAAAATTTCCTACTTTCATATTAGCTTTGCAAAGCGCATTAATAAGAAGACTTTTGCCTACATTAGGCTGACCTACAAGGGCTATTTTGATTTTTTTCATATAAGATTCACTTCTATGGTTTTAGCTTCATCAGATCTTAGGATAACACAACTTGCATCAAGCTCTACCATTATGGTGGCATTTTTTAAAGAGGAGTGAATTTTTTTCAAGTTTTTATTTTTGATAAATCCAAAGCTTAAAAGTCTATTTTTGAGTTCTTTTTGAGCGCTTAAATTGACAATAATAGCCTTTTGTCCATCTTTTAAATTATCTAAAGTCATTGTAATTCCTAAATTAATAATAAATATTATAATAAAAAAGTGTAATGAAATTATCCTTCTTATAAAAAGAAGGATTAATATTTAAAAAGAAAAGTGGTTTAAATTTTCTAGATTGATGATTTGATCTAGAATTTTGTTAGCTTTAGCATTATCAAGGTAAATTTGTGCATTGGCTAAAAATTTAGCTTTTAATTCTTCAAAACTTAATGGATTATCAAAATTACCTTTATTTATAAAAACATCTTTTTGGATTGTGCGTCCATCTTGCAAACTGGCTTCTAAATGCCCTGGAAAATATTTTGGAAAGCCTTGAGATTTTCTTTTTTCGTAACTGATTTTTTTAGCAAATTCTAGTACTTCTTCACGCTTTAAATTTTCATAAGATTCAAGAGTGATTTTACCATCAAAGAATCCTAGAGTCATTAAAAAAGCATGGAAAATTTAGCTTCATAAGCACTATTTGGAGTGTATTTTGCTTCCAAAGGATCGCAGATAAAAGAAACAGGAACTTCATCTACAAAACAATGAATACTTTTAATTTCATCAGCTTTTAAACCATCATTTTTTAAAGCAATAGCACAATCAATAAGCCCATGAGCAAAATGACAACTTGGATAAGGCTTGATTCTTGCATAGTTTGCCAAATTTCTCCTAAGGCTTTGTTAAGTTCTGTTTTATCGCATTCTTCTTCTATGCCAAAACATTTAAAGATATTATCCCTACCTTCAAAAATACTCAAAGGTCCACTCATATGGTTTTTAGCAAAATGAGCTACTATAATACCGTTTTTAATAGCATTGGCAATATGCAAAACTTTTGAATTAGATCCATTGGATAAAAACTCATTAATCCCACTTGCAAAACTTCCTGCAAGTCCTAAAGCATTGATGATTTGTTCTTTGTTAAGATCTAGCAAGATTGCACTTGCACTTACGCTTCCAAAAATTCCTGCAATAGCAGTGGTATGAAAACCACGCTTATGAAAAGTACCTTTGCTTGCAATGCCTACTCTAGCTGCAATTTCCCAGCCTACTATAAAAGCTTTGATGATTTTTTTCGCATCTTTGTTAACATGAAAACCATAACTTAAACAAAGTGGAGTTAAAATTGCACTTGCATGCAAAATCGCTTCTGTATGTGTATCGTCAAAATCTAACGCATGAGAAGCAATGCCATCTAGCATGGCTGCGTATATAGGATCTAATTTTTGATCATTTACCCAAATAAGAGTATTTTTTTCTGTGCTTAAATTTTCAAAAGCTTTAAAAGCATTTAAAACACATTCTTCTTTGCTTGCTGCTATAGCTGTTCCAAGGCTATCAAGCATAAGTTCTTTAGCTCTTTGAACAACTGTATTAGGGATATTTTCATATTTAAGATTGAAAATAAAATCCGCTAAAATTTCACTATAGAACATGATTTTTCCTATTTTAAAATAGCACTATTTTTGATTTTTTCCAAAAATTCATCTACAAGTTTTGGTGCATATCCTACATAGGTTGTTGCATCAAGCAAAGCATCGATTTCTTTTTCTTTCAATACCTTAGATACTCTTTTATCTGCAAGTAAAACTTCTTTAAAGGTTTTTTGTTTTTCGATACCTAGCATAGCATTTTCATAAACAATCTCATGGGCGTGTTGTTTTCCATAATGATCGCTTAATGCAAACATAACACGCTCTGCTAAAACAAAACCATTAAGAGTATTTAAATTTTTAAGCATTTTGTCTTTTTTTACTTCTAAATCACTAAGAGCGAATTTCATATTTGCTAAAACCACAGAAAGCATTAAAAACATTTCAGGTAAAAGCTTCCATTCCATTTTTCAAACTTGGACCATCTCTTTCATGTTCATGTCTTTCAATATCACTTAAAATGGCTAAATTTGCTTTAAAGGCATTGCTTACTGTAACTGCATTTTCGCTTACTGCAGGATTTCTTTTGTGTGGCATAGTGCTTGATCCTACTCGTCCTTTGCCAAAAGGTTCAGCAACTTCATCAATTTCATTATGTGAAAGGATTAAAATTTCATGAGCGATTTTGTTAAAGGTTGCGTTGATATTGCCTAGTACAAAACCAAGTTCTATAAAGCGATCACGTGCGCTCTGCCAAGAAATATTAGGCACATCAAGTCCTAAATTTTCTAAAGTGAGTTTTTCTACTTCATTGCACTCATCACTTAAACTTGCTTTAGTTCCTACAGCGCTTACTATACTGCCTACATAAAGTCTTTTTTCAAGTTCAAGTATTCTTTCAAAATGACGCTCAAGTTCGCTTAACCAAATAGCCACTTTATGTCCAAAAGTAATAGGCAAAACTTGAAGTGCCAAAGTTCTTCCCATCATAGCAGTATTTTTATGGGTTTTAGCTAGTTTTGCTAGGGCTTTTGCGATAGCTTTTAATTCGCTTTTTATAAGAGTCATTGCTTCTTTAAATTGTAAAACCAGTCCTGTATCGATGATATCTTGAGTGGTTACTCCAAAATGTACATATTCGCCTAAATTATTATCGCAAGCTTTTTCTAATCCTCTTACAGTAGGAACTAAAGGGTGTTTGGTCTTTTTAAATTCAGCAAAGATAAAGTCCATATCCATAAATTTATAATGAGCTTTTTTTGCGATCTCATCAGCTGCTTTTTTAGGGATAATTTTAAGTTTTGCTTGTGCTTTTGCTAAAGCTGCTTCAACATCGAGCCATTTTTGTATGCGGTTTTGTTCGCAAAAAATAGCACGCATTTCCTGCGTGCTCCATGAGTCTGCTAGTAATCTATGATCAAATACGCTAATTCCTGTCATCTTATCTCCTTATTTTTTAATACTATCAAAAGCTTGTGTTAAATCAGCAATTAAATCTTTAGTATCTTCAAGACCTATATGAAATCTTACAAATGGTCCTCTTGCACTTAGGTCTGTTGCAGTTCTAGGTGGAGTAGTTACGGTGGCCAAGCTTTCATATCCACCCCAGCTAGCACCAATTGAAAAGTATTCTAGTTTATCTACAAATTTAATAGCATCATCTTTGCTATAACCTTCTGCAAATTCTATGGTAATCATACCATTTGCACCTTTATGATCACGCATGAAAATTTTATGATTTGGGTGGGATTTGAGTTTTGGATAGAAAATTGTTTTAATTTCTTTTCTACTTTGTAAAAACTCTACAATTTCATCAGCACTTTTTTCATGGGCTTTCATTCTTACATCTAGTGTTCTCATACCACGAAGTACTAAGTAAGCATCATCAGGACTTGTTGTAAAACCTAAAGCTTCTGGAAGTTTGTCAAAATTTTTCCATTCTTTTTCGTTGATTACTACTATACCCATGGTTACATCAGAGTGTCCGCTAAGATATTTTGTAGCGGCGATAACTGAAATATCCACTCCAAGTTCTAAAGGATTTAGAAAATATCCACTAGAATAAGTATTGTCAATAGCTACAGGGATATTATGCGCATGGGCAATTTTGCAAAGTTTTGGTAAATCTATGATTTCATAAAGTATAGAACCTGGACTTTCACATAGGATAAGCTTGGTATTAGGTTTGATTTTTTCTTCTACATCACTTGCATCAGCTTTTAAAAAATCAATTTCAATGCCCATTTTTTCTAAAAATAATTCGCAAATCGTTCTTACAGGCCCATAAATTGCATCAGTGATTAAAAAATGTGTATCTTTGCTTGCATAGTTTAAAAGCACCATAGCTAATGCTGCAAGTCCTGTTGGGAAAAGTTGTGCTCTATAACCACCCTCTAGAGTGCAAATAAGTTTTTCAAGTTCAAAATTGGTTGTTGTTCTTCTAGCTCCATAACTTAAAACACGATCTGTTTTTCTTAATCCTCTGTATTTTTGCCAAGTTGCGTGATCTTTAAAAAGTATGGTTGATGCACGCATAAGTGTAGGATTGACTGATCTTACTTCAGCGCCTTGATCGCCTCTGCCACAATGAATAAGTTTAGTTTTTGAGTTCATTTTTTCTCCTTTTTAAAGATAGATATAAGTCATAATAACATTTACAATAGCCGCTACAAGCATAGGAATAGCTGTTCTTTTAACCACGGCAAAAGGACTTACTCTTGCAATAGCTGAGATAGCTAAGATCGCTAGTGCAATAGGACTAACACATCTTCCAAAGCCCGTCATGATTTGAATCGGTGCTATCATAGTGATAGTTTCAACTCCAAAGTGTTTTGCTATATTTGGGATAAGTGGGGCAAAGCTAAAAAATGCCGCATTTCCTGAACCCATTAAGAAAGCACAAACCGCAAGTAAGATTGAAACAGCGATAATAATAGCCAAAACTCCAAATCCTGCATTTTTGCAAAATTCTATTAAAGTATCTACAAAACCTACAGATAAAAGACCACTTGCAAATACTTGACCACAAACGATGAGTGAAACTGTGATAACAAATAAATGTCCCATTCCTTTAAAGAAAATCATCATAGAATTAAGAGTTTCTACTATACTTTTATAGCGTATCATTTCAAAAATAATAGCCACAAAAGTTGAAATCACCATTGCTACTGGAACATTCATTTTAATTGCAGTGCTAGCAGCTGCTTTAACTTCTTCAGCGCTACTTATTCCCATTAAAACCAAGATGCTATCAAGCACGGAACTAAATCCTAGGATTAAAACCAAAGGAATTATAGGTAAAATCGCATAAATTCTAGGAGGCTTTTTAAGTTCTTTTTCTTTACCTTCATTTTCATTTAGTTCTTTTTTCAATTTCTTGCGCATTGAAGACAAAATTATCTTTTTTGTCAAAAAATTTATTGCAAAGATATATTGCAATACTTACAGCTATAATGATAGGCAAGGTTGTAGGGAGTTGATAATGAACAAAATAAATTGCAGGATCAACTTCAGCTTTTTCTGAGGCCATGATCACATTTCCACTTCCAGGTCCATGATCGATATATTGACAAATAGCAATCACACTTAAGGCAGAAAGTTTTGAAACACCAGAGCGTACAAGTATAGGATACATAGTAACCATAAGTAAAAGTGCCAAGTCTGCGTGAGAAGGGATGAAAAGAACTAAAAATTGCACGATAAAATAAGCAACTATGAGTAAAACATAAGGAGATTTTACGGCTTTTAAAGGTTTTTCAAAAACTTTAAAAAGTGCATAAGAAGCCCCTACATGATCCATATAAGCAGAAAAACCTGCTATAGTCATAAGTGTAAGTCCAAGCTCTACTAATGTACTTGGACATGGTTTGATTAAAAACTTGAAAAATATCAAAAAAACCTAGATTTAAAGAATCTTTGGTAACAATGTGTGGAGAAAGTCCAAAAATAGCAGCTAAGGAAAGTAAAAGCAAGCCACTTAAAAGCAGTGCCATGTGAGCATTGATTTTTTTATAAAGCATAAAAACAAGTAAAAAAACACTAAATAAAGAAAAAACAATACCTAGCATATTTTATCCTTTTTGAGCGATGACCTCTATCTCTACTTTAGCTTTTTTTGGTAGATCTTTTACTGCAAAAGCACTTCTTGCTGGATAAGGAGCTTTAAAAAATTCAGCATAAATTTCATTAAATGCTACAAAATCATTAATATCAGCTAAAAAGCAAGTGGTTTTAACCACTTTATCATAACTGATACCATTTTCTTCTAAGATAGCACCGATATTTTTCAAAGATTGTTTGGTTTGTTCTTTGATATCATGGCTTTCTATTTCGCCTGAATCAGGGTTGATAGGAAGTTGTCCTGATATAAATAAAAGTCCATTTACTTCTCTGTAAGCTGAGTATGGACCAATGGCCTTTGGATAGTTTGACATGAATTCTCCTTTGTTAAATATAGATTAAGCAGAATGCATTTTATCACTACAATAATAATTTGTCAATAGTTTATTATCATAATAATAAAATTTTATTTTTAAGAAATGTTTTAAAGTATAAAGAGTAGAATTTAATATTATATTAATTTTTTATTGAAGGCAGTTTTATGGATGAGGGACAAAAACAACAATTTATAAAGTTGACATATTTTTTAGGAGAAGTTTTAGGTGAGCAATATGAGATAGTTTTTCATGTAATTACTGAAGATGGGGCCTATATTGCAGCAATTGCTAACAGTCACATTAGTGGAAGAAGTTTAGATTCTCCCTTGACTGCTTTTGCAAGTGAGCTTATGCAAAATAAAAAATATTTAGAAAAAGATTTTTTATGTGATTATAAGGCTCTTGTTGGAAAATCAAAATTAATTAGAGGATCTACTTTTTTTATTAAAAATCATGACAAATTAGTAGGTATTTTGTGTATCAATCATGATACTAGCATTATGAGAGATTTAATATGTAAGATGATTGATTTAGAAAAAATTGGAGATATGGGTGATATTTTAGGAAATATTAGTTTTTCTCAAAATGATTCAAGTATAGAAACATTAAGTCACTCGATAGAGGATATTTTAGTTCAAAGCGTAGATTCTAGTTATTTAAATTCTGATTATCAATTAAGCATTACTCAAAAAGAAGAAATTGCTGAAAAGCTATATGAAAAAGGTATTTTTAATATAAAAGGGGCGGTTCCTATCGTAGCAAAATTTTTAAAAATTTCAGAACCTAGTGTCTATAGGTATCTGAAGAAATTTAAAAAATAACTAAAATTTTTTGATAAATTTTAGTATTTTTAGGCTTATTTTCTTTAAAAAATTATTTTTAGATTTTTTGAGTAAAAATTCTGCCACATCTTTGCGTCCAAACATAATAGCAAAAGTATAAGGTGTCATTCCTAAACCATTGTTTTCATCAATATTTGCTCCATATTTAACTAAAAGTTCACACATAGGTAAGTATCCTTTAAAACAAACTCCCGCTAATGGGGTTTGTCCACGATCGTTTTTTTCATCTACTTTTGCACCTTTTTCTAAAAGCATTTTAGCGCTTTCATAAGAATTATTATAAGCTGCAAGCATAAGCAAGCTATCGCCTTTATGAGTTTTTAAATTTACATTTAAACCTGCTTCTATCATGATTTTAAGATTTTCACATTCATTATTTCTTGCAAAATTAAAAGCCATTTTGCAAAGCTCTTCAAATCTTTTTTCTTCTTCTAAACTAAGAGTTGTCATTGTTTTTCCTTAATTATTATAATCTTTAGTTTGCCACCAAAAGTGGCAAGTAAAAATTATTTTTCTAAAGCTTTTTTAATTCCTTTTGCATAATCAGGTGAAATTTTTTCAAAATGTTCTAAAGCTCTAGTGATAATTTTTTCATCAACTCCCTCCATAGAAGCGGCGATATTATGAAAAAGTTGAGTTTTTTGATCATCATTCATAAGATTAAATAAAGCTCTTGGTTGAGTATAAAAGTCATTATCTAGTGGAGCATATCTTTGTGCTACGCCTTCTAAGACTAAATCAGGTTCAAGATAGCTTTTGTCTTCTTTTGGGCTATTATCATAGCTGTTTGGTTCATAATAAGCTGCATCATTTTTATAACTATCAAAATTCATAGCACCAGCGACATTGTAAGTATTCACTTCGCTTTTTGCACGATTTACGGGCAAAAGATGATAATTAGTTCCTATTCTATATCTTTGTGCATCAGGATATGAAAAAATTCTAGCTTGCAACATTTTATCAGGGCTAAAGCCAATTCCAGGAACGATATTGCTTGGACTAAAGGCAGCTTGTTCAACTTCATTAAAATAATTTTGAGGATTTTTGTTTAGAATCATTTCGCCTATATCCATCAAAGGCACAAGACTATGAGGCCAAATTTTTGTTAAATCAAAAGGATTAAATCCAAGTTTTTCTATATCTTTTTCAGCAAGAATTTGAACTTGAACTTTCCATTTTGGAAAATCTTTATTTTCTATAGCATTATAGAGATCTCTTTGATGACTTTCTCTATCTTTTGCTATAAGCTCGGCAGCTTCTTGGTTGGTAAGATTTTTAATCCCTTGTTGGGTTTTAAAATGGAATTTCACCCAAAATCTTTCATTTTTATCATTAATAAAACTATAAGTATGGCTTCCAAATCCATGCATATGACGATAACTTGCAGGAATTCCTCTATCGCTCATAAGAATGGTTACTTGATGTAAACTTTCAGGACATAAACTCCAAAAATCCCAAGCAGCATTATTACTTCTTAGATGAGTTCTTGGATCTCTTTTTTGAGTATGAATGAAATCAGGAAATTTATACGCATCACGGATAAAAAAAGTTGGAGTATTATTTCCTACTAAATCCCAGTTTCCTTCTTTGGTGTAAAATTTAATGGCAAATCCACGTACATCACGCTCAGCATCTGCTGCACCTGCTTCACCTGCAACAGTAGAAAAGCGTAGGAAAAGAGGAGTTATTTCTCCTTTTTGAAATATTTTTGCCTTAGTATAAGCAGATAAATCAGCGGTGATTTTTATTTCTCCATAAGCCCCACTTCCCTTGGCATGAACGGTTCTTTCTGGAATTCTTTCTCTATTTTGATGAGCAAGTTTTTCAAGCAAAAGATAATCTTGCATAAGCAAAGGTCCTTTTGCACCCGCGCTTAATGAATTTTGGTTATCGGCTATAATGTTTCCAAAATCGTTAGTCAATTTTTTCATTGTTTTCTCCTAAAATAATAAATTTTATCAATTAGTAAATTATATCTATTAAAAATTAAAATTAACTGAATAATTGCATTTTATTGATAATAAATTTCAAAATAAATTTAGTTTTTTTATATTATAATAATAATTATCAAAATATATTTTAAAAATCACAAAGGAGAATTTATGTCAGTTTTGGTTATTGGTGCAGATGAAATCACTCCTATTAGAGCTGTTTTACATGATTTAGGTGCTAAAAAAATAGAACACTGGGATGCGCGTAATGAAAATAGAGTTAATCGTAAGCCGATTCCTTGTGATACAGAATGTATAGTAATGTTAACAAGCTTTTTAAATCATAATACTATGAAAAAAATCAAAAATGAAGCTAAAAAGCGTAAAATTCCATTAGTTTGTGCAAAAAGAAGTGTAAGTTGTGTGTATTGTGAATATTGTAAAATTTTTAATCTTAATAAAGAATTTTCTTGCTATAAAGGTTAAAGATGTTATTTGGATTTGATGATAAGCAAGAATTTATACCGCAAATTTATCGCTATTTAAACAATCAAGAGCTTATGTTGACTTTTTTAACTCAATATAATGCGAGCGTTGATAGCGCTCTAAAAATTCCTCTTTCATATGCAAAAAATACCAAGAGTTTAAAAATGATATTTGGAAATTTTTTACATGATATAATGCATGTTTCATTTGGTAAGATTCAAAATATAAATATCAAGCTTAATGCATACGCTTTTTACTTTCAAAAAAGAAAAAGCTTAATTTTTAATACTAAAATATCTAAGAATGTCGATCTTTTAAGACTTTTAAGAATTTATCTTTATGGCATTTGTTTTGATGCGCAAATTTTATTTAGCTCTTATGTTTATGATAAGGTTTCTTTTCAAAATAATGGAAAAAATATAGATCAAGATGGTGATCTTATTATAATAGATAAGAAATTTGCAATTTTACCACTTTGCAAAGAGATTAATACACATAATTTAAAAATTGAAAATGAAATTCATGGATTATTGAATTTGATAAAAGAAAACAATTTTGAAAAATTTTATATTGTTTGTCCGCGTAACAAAAATTTCACACATTTTATTGAAATAAAACATTTTTTGTGTGATTTAAACAAAACTATGTTAAAATTAGTTCCGTATAAAATATCAAATCAAATTATAAGGAGAAAATAATGTCAGTAGCAGTAATCTATGGTAGTGCTATGGGGAATACAGAAGGAGCGGCTAATACAATTGCTTTAAAACTTGGAATTAGCGATGTTTTTAATATCTCAGATATTGATGCAGCTAAAATAAATTCTTACGATAAATTAATTTGTGGAACTTCAACTTGGGGAAGTGGTGATTTACAAGATGATTGGGATGGTTTTGATTTTTCAGGGCTTAGTCTTGGTGGAAAAACCGTAGCTGTATTTGGTATGGGTGATAGTGAAAGTTATTCTGATACTTTTTGTGGTGGCATGGGTAAATTAGCTCAAAATTTAAAAGATGCAGGCGCAAATTTGGTAGGAGAAGTTTCAACTGATGGTTATACATTTGAAGCAAGTGATGCGGTTGTAGATGGTAAATTTGTTGGACTTGCTCTTGACAATGATAATCAAGAAGATCAAACTGAATCAAGAATTGATGCTTGGATAGAACAAATCAAACCTTATTTTGCTTAATAATTCTTAAAATCAAGAGTTTTTATACTCTTGATTGTCTTTTCTTAAAAATAAAAAAACTCACTATTTGATTTATAATTTTATTTTCTAAAGATAATTGACAGCGTTCTTTATTTCCAAGATAAGCTGTTCTTGCAAGAAGACTTGTTTTTTGAGAATTGTGATTTTTAGAGTTGATTTGTAAATTAACTTGCATAGTATAGTAGTTTTCTACCATCCATTCTCCATCGCTTTCCAAAGGATCAAAATCATAAAAAAATCTTGCTGAAGTTGTGATTTTTTGAGCATAAGAATGCTTTTTCATATCTACAAGATTGATTAAAATTTCATAATCTGCATTCTCTTTTACTTCTTTTAAGCCTAAATTTTTAAGTTTTAAAGCCAAATCTCTATCTAGAGTAGTTTGAAGTTGACTAGGATTTTGAAAGGAAATTTTAAAACTTTGTTGTTTTTGTGATCTGATAAAAATGCCTTCATTGCTTGTTTGAATAAAGCTTTGTGTGAAAGTTGCATTGGTGCAAGCACTCATAAAGAGTGTTATAAAAAAGCTTAAAATTAAAGTAATTTTAGACATTAGGTTTATTTAATAATAGTTGGAGTAGCGCTAAGACCTAATGAGCGATATTTTTCATATAAGGAAAAAACTTCTTTTAATTCTGCATCGCTTACTTTTGGATAATTTTTGATATTTGCATCATAGTATTTGTTTAAAATTGCGATTTTTTCTTTATCATTTTTTGCTTTTTTTGCTTCTTTGTAGATTAGAGCGGATTTTTCAAAAGCAGATTTTCCATGTACTGGAGTTAAAATATAATTAACTTGATAGTTTTTAAGTTCATTATCAATTTGAGCTAAATGTTCTCTACAATAAGGGCATTCAGGATCCGAAAAAACATAAATTGCAGGTTTATTTTTATCTCCCAAAGCTATTACCATGGTTTCTTTTTGTGTTACAGCTTTAGCATTTTTTGTAAAATTTTCTCTTGCTTCTTGAAATTTTTTCATTTCATATTCTTGAGCATAAGAAATTCCCGTTTTCAAGTCGATAAGATCAGGGGTAATAAGACTATCTTTTGTAAAAAGAATGTTTTCTTGTTTTTGTCCATTTAATTCAACGCTTACAATAACACTTTCAAAACCCGTATTACCAACCTTTTGACGATTTGATACACTAACGGTAGTATTTGGAAATTGTGCTTTAATGCTTTTTGAATAAAAATCACTAATTTCTGAATTACTTGCAGCAAACAAAGATGCTGAACAGGCAAGAATTAAACTTAATTTTTTCATAGTTTACAAATCCTTTAAATAAATTATGTTTAATTCTATAATGATTTTCTAAATGTTTGTTAAAAATCTTTTTTCAGCTTCTTTGCTTACTTGAGGAAATTTGTCTAAGTATTCTAAATAAGCAATAGCATATTTTCTTGAAAGATTGAAATATTCTTTCATACTTTGCACATCAAGACTTTGATTTTTTAATAAATTTAAACATTCTTGCATAAGTTTTTCAAGAGCTTGTTTTTCTATAAAAAGATTGTGTGAAAGTCTTACAACTAAGCCTTTTTGGGTAAGTTTTTTGAGTATATTATCTCCGCTTTTTCTATCAAGTTCTAAAAAATCATAAAGATTATAAGGAGCTTCGGGTTTAATACCTTGTTTTTTTAAAATTTCATACATTTGGTTATTGTTTTTTTCTTGAAGTTTTTCAAAATCTATGCCTTTTTTAAAATAAATTCCATTTTGAAAATCCAATAAATTTGACATCTCTTTAAGCCCGAGTTCGCAAAAATTTTCACTTGCCCAAGTAATCCTTAAAGCTAAAGAATGTGCTGAAAGCATGGCATAAGGATTTTTTTCAAGTATGAATTTGATGAAATTTTTAATTTCTTCTAGACTTTGTAAATGATATACATTAAGATTTTTTTCATCAACAAATACTTGATTTAATTCTTTTGCTAATTTCAATGCTTTTTGATGAGAAAGTTTAAATCTCTGATAACTTGAAAGCAAGCCAAAGCCGTATTTGTGTGCGTCTTTTAAGAAAGAAAAAGCCGCTTTAAAATCTTTATTTTTCAAAAACATTAAAAATTTATTTTTTTGTTCTTTTTTTAAAGGTTCGCTTAAAGGATTTAAAACCTTACCACCGCCTATAACACGATTGTTTTGTAATAAAATAAAAGCCTCATCAAAACTTAAAAATACATTTTTATCAAAACTAAAATGCACAAAAAATTCATCATTTTCTAGTTTTTTTAATATATTTATTTTGCATTCTATTTGTCTTGAACCCACGCAAAAAATCATTTTGCTATTTTGTAAATTTTTTGCTTTAACTAAAGCATCGCATTCTTTAAAGGCTTTAAAATAACCTTTTTTACTTAGTAAATAACCTTTTTTCAACTCTTTATAATCACAATTTAAACTTAAAGCCACACGGTTGCAAGCTTTGATTTGCTCTAGATTGGTATCGTGATTTTGTATATTTTTAACAATGAGTTCTTTTTGAGTGTCTAAACAGATGATTTTTTCATTTAAAGTGATACTTCCTTCATTCAAGCTGCCTGTAACGACAGTTCCTATACCTTTTAGAGAAAAAACTCTATCGATATAATAATGAAAAATCAGTTCTTCATCATTTTCTTTGTTTTCTATGGTATAAAGATAATTTTTTAATTCTTCTATGCCTTGATTATTTTTTATACTGGTATGAAATACTTTTAAAATGGGATAATCTAAATTTTTTAACTCTTCTAAAATTTCTACACTTTTTTGCTCTATGTTTTCACAAAGATCGCATTTGCTAAGTACTAAAATGATATTTTTAATATCAAGAATTTTTAAAATTTCTAAATGTTCTAAACTTTGTTCTTTTAAACCCTCGTTAATATCTACGACAAATAAACAAACACTAAAGCCAAAAGCTCCACTTACCATAGTTTTAACCAAATCTTTATGTCCTGGAACATCGATAAAAGAAATGTTTTTATCTTTTAATTTAAGATTTGAAAAACTTAAATTAATGGTGATTTGTCTTTCTTGTTCTTCTTTTAAACTATCGCCTTCAAAACCATTTAAAGCTTTAATGAGTGAAGTTTTTCCATGATCAATATGTCCTGCGGTTCCTATAATAACAGATTTCATAAGTTTTCCATTTGATTAATTGTAAGAATAAGTTTTTGAAGTTCATTTTCTCGTATAGTTCTAAAATCAAGAACAAATTCATCATTTTCAATGCGTCCTATGATATTTTCTTTTCTAAATCGAGTTTGTAGTTTTAAAGCATCTCCTTGAAAAGTTAGTATATAAGTATCTAAACTTTTATCAGGCATAGAACCTCCTCCTACTAAACTTTTGCTTTTTTTGAGTTGGGTTTGAAATTTTAATTCTTTTTGCACTCTTAAAGCTTTTTCTTCTATAAAGGATAAGTCATCATTTAAAAGTTTTAAGGTAATAATTTTTTCATAATCTTTTTGTAAATAAGCTTTTAAGCTTTCATTTAAAAAAGATAGGGTTAATTTATCCACTCTTAGCATTCTTAAAAGTTGATTTTGTTTAAGTTTTTCTATGAGTTCTTTTTTTCCAAGTATAATGCCTGCTTGCACACTACCAAAAAGTTTATCTCCACTAAAACTTAAAATATCACATTCTTGTACGAGTTTTTTGATTTTAGGTTCATTTTTAATCAGCTTTTCATTTAAATTTTCACACCAGCCAGAACCTAGATCATAATAACTCAAAAGCCCTTTTTCTTTTGCTAGTTCATGTAGATCTTTTATATTTACTTCACTATGAAAACCCATAAGAGCGAAATTAGACTTGTGGGTTTTTAAAATTAGAGCGGTATTTTCACTGATAGCTTGTTCATAGTCTTTTAAGTGTGTTTTGTTACTAGTTCCAACTTCGCAAAGCTTTACACCTGCAGCTTTTATCACTTCAGGCACACGAAAACTTCCGCCAATTTCTACAAGTTCTCCTCTTGAGCTTATGACTTCTTTATCATAACAAAGAGAATTAAGCACTAAAAAAACTGCTGCAGCGTTGTTATTGACTACTAAAGCATCTTCGCATTCAAAAAGCATTTTAAGTTTTTCCAATACCAAAGCATAGCGAGAGCCTCTTTTTCCATTTTCTAAATCAAACTCTACATTAGAATAATTACAAATGATATCTTTACACGCTTCATAAAGTTCTTCATGGATTACACTTCTGCCAAGGTTTGTGTGTATAACCACTCCGCTTGCATTAATCACACTTTGTAAATCTTTGCGGTAAAAAGTTTTGATTTCTTTTTTGATTTCTAAAAGTAGTTTATCTTTAGAAATTTCATCTTGGGAAAAATTTTCTTTTAGTTTTGCGACAACTTTTTTACAAAAAAATGCTTTGATATAAAAAGGATAGGATTTTAAACTCTCATCTTCAATAAGAGTGTTAATCTGTGGAAAAGTTCTAAATTTGTTCATCTTAAGCCTTAAGAAAATATTTGGTTATTTTAACATAGAATTTATAAAATGATGTTTTAAAGAGATTAAGGAAGACAATGCAAGATTTTGTTTATATAAAAAATGATGTTTTAATCCCTTTGCCTGATGCTATTGAAATTTTAGATCAGGCAAATGATAAAGAAGCATTAATTTGCAATGATAAAAATCAAAAAGCACAAATTTATGCCCCTGAGATTAATTTTTATCTTAAAAATTCTCAAGATGAAATTTTAGATCAAAGTAAAAATGTTTTAACGCTTTATAAAGCAAGAGCTAGCGTTTATGATTTAGGGCTTGATTTAGAACAAAGCAAAGAAGTGCAAAATCGTTTGATTTTAGTAGATAGTGATACTCAAACTGTCGAGTTTTTAAAAGAACATGGATTTAAGGTTATTGCTTTAAGCAGTGCAGAAATTTTAGCTGTTTTTGGAAGTGTAGGGGAGCTTTGTGCTGTGGTTAAAAATCAAGGCGAAGAAGTGGAAATAGATTTTGATTTTTTACTTTTTAAAGCTGAAGATTTAAGCGTTGTGCGTAAAGATTTTACAAGACAAAGTGGATGTTATAATCTTTTAAATTTTGAAAATCTTGAAGTATTGCTTGAGTTTTTGCAAAGTAAAAGTCCAAAATATCCTTATAAAACTTATATTAGCTATAATGCTAGCGTGTGTCAATACCACGAAAGACGCAGTGAACATTGTGCAAAATGTGCTGAAATTTGTCCTACTGTAGCGATTTTAAAAGATGATGAAAAAAAGCATTTAGAATTTTCTCAAGTGGATTGTTTGGGTTGTGGAGGATGTATTAGTGTGTGTCCTAGCGGATCGCTTGATTATGCTCCTATGCCAAGAGAAAGTTTTTTTACCCTTTGTGAGTTTTATAAAGATAAAAAAATTTTAATTATTCCTAAAAAAATGTCTTTAGAAAATTTAAACCTTGCTTTACCAAAAGATGTTTTACCCTTTATGATAGAGGGTGAAAAATGGCTTTCTTCTATGCATTTTTTAACACTTTTGCAAAATAGTGGTGCAAATTTGGTTTTTTATACGGACTTTGTATCTCGTGGTAGCAATGAAGCCATTATGCTTTTAAATACTTTTTTTGAGAGAAAATTTCAAAAAAAAGCTATTTTTGTTGCTAAAGATGAAAAAGAATTGCAAAATGTTTTAAAAGAGCAAGAATTCATACAAGATTTAAAATATGATTTTCATAATAACACCTTAACTACAAGAGAAAATTTTGCCAAAAGAATGCAAGAAATGATAAAAAATGAAGATTTTGGTAGTATAGAAAGTGGCGAATGGTTGCGTTATGGTAAGGTAGAAATCAATCCTAATACCTGTACGCTTTGTCTTTCTTGTGTGGGTGCCTGTAATGTAGGAGCTTTAATCGCTGATAAACAAGAAAATGCTTTGAAATTCAATGCTTCTCTTTGTACGACTTGTGGGTATTGTGAGTTAAGTTGTGCTGAAAAAGATACTTTAAAATTATTTCGTAGTGGAATGGAGTTTAGAGCTTCTTATTTTGAATATCAAACCATGGCAAAAGATGGGCTTTTTTCCTGTATAGAATGCGGTAAAGAATTTGCGACCAAAAAAGCTGTAGAAAAAATAGCCAATTTAATGAAACCTAAATTTGGTAATGATGAAAATAAAATCAAAACACTTTATTGCTGTGCAGATTGCAAGGCAAAAGTGATGATAAAAGCAATGGGTTTTGCGGGGCAAAATTAGATCTTAATTTTGCCTTCTAATTCTTCTTTATTTGTAAGTTTGCTATCAAATTTAACAACAAGATTTTTAGAGTTTTTATAAATATCTACAACCCCTAAATTTTCACTAAAAGTACTGAAATTTAAAGGTGTTTCTAAAGGTAGATAAAGGTTTTTAAAATCAGCTGGATTTTTTAAGAAAAATAATGCTACAAGCCAAATTAGAGCTAAAATTACTAAAATAATAGCTAAAAGATTTAAGGCATCTAGATGTAAAAATATCCCTCCGATAATACCACCTATAAAACTTCCACCATATCCAAAAGCATTAAACAACCCTAATGCCGCACCTTTTTCATGAACTTTACAAAATTTTGATGCACAACTTTGCATAATAGGCTCATGTAAATTAAAACCTATAAAAAAAATCACAACTGCTATGATAAAAAAATCTATAGAATTACTAAAAGCAAAGAAAAGATAAGAAAGTATGAAAAAAACAATTCCTAAGAGTAAAATTTGTTTAGCTAAACCTCTTTTTTCGCCTAAACTTCCAGCAAAGCCCATAGCGATAAAACCTGCTACCATAGAAGCGCTATAAACAATCCAAAGTTTATCAGAAGCAAAGCCTAAATGTTTTACTAGAATGATAGGAATGCTTAAAAATGCTATACTCATAAGCATTTTTTGCATGAAATTAGTAAGATTCATAAGGGCTAAATTTTTTTGTTTAATAAGATGAAAAAAAGGAGTTTTTTCATTTTCATGAGTGATTTTGTTTTCTTTAGGTACAATAGTATAAAGCAAAATTATACATAAAAGAGACAAAGCTGCACTAAGATCAAAAAGGCTAGATAAACCCCATTTTGCACTCATTAAAGGAGAGATCACCATAGAAGCTGCAAAACTAAGTCCTATAAAAGAACCCATTACCGCCATGGCTTTACCACGATTTTCTTCTGTGATAAAATCACTTATCATTGCTGTAGCCACAGCTCCAATAGCTCCTGCACCTTGGAGCATTCTTCCTAAAAGCATGGTGTAAATATTTTCCGCAAAAGAGCAGATTAAAGAGCCTATTATAAAAATAATCAGTCCAATGAGCATGGTTTTTTTACGACCAATTTTATCACTTAAAATCCCAAAAGGCACTTGTAAAATCATTTGAGTTAAGGCATAAACACCAACTAAAAGTCCCACTAAAAATTCATTAGCACCTTCAAGTTTTAAAGCATAAAGACTTAAAACTGGCAAAACTATAAACAGCCCAAAAAATCTTGTTCCAACTATGAAAGATAAGGGTAAGACATAATTTAGCATTATCAATTTCCTATTAAATTTGAAATTTAAATTAGGATAATTTTACTATGAAATGGATTAAGCATTGATTAACATCGTTTTATCATTTGATATTTAAAAGCTACGCACAAGGATAAATTTTATAAAATCATATTTTTGTTTTTGATATTATTTTGGAGCTTTTGTTATGAAGATTATCCTAGCTACGAGCAATAAACATAAAGTTTTAGAACTTAAAGAAATTTTAAAAGATTTTGAAATTTATGCTTTTGATGAAGTTTTAATGCCTTTTGAGATTGAAGAAAATGGAAAAACTTTTAAAGAAAACGCCTTGATTAAAGCAAGAGCGGTTTTTAATGCTTTGGATGAAAAGCAAAAAAAAGATTTTATCGCTTTAAGTGATGATAGCGGCATTTGTGTAGATGTTTTAGAAGGAAATCCAGGAATTTATTCTGCTCGATTTAGCGGTAAGGGCGATGATAAAAGTAACCGTGATAAACTTGTCAATGAAATGATAAAAAAAGGTTTTAAACAAAGTAAGGCGCATTATGTTGCTGCTATTGCTATGGTAGGTTTGATGGGGGAATTTAGTACGCATGGAACCATGCATGGAAAAGTAATAGATACAGAAAAAGGTGAAAATGGTTTTGGTTATGATAGCCTTTTTATTCCAAAGGGTTTTGATAAAACCTTAGCCCAACTTAGCGTGGATGAGAAGAATAATATCTCTCATCGTTTTAAAGCTTTAGAGCTTGCAAAAATCATTTTAAAGATTTTAAATAAAGGATAAAAATGAAAAATTTTTTAAAATATATAGCTATTATTGTTTTAATATATGCTCTTTATGTTGGTTTGGAAACTTGGTTTTCTTAGAATAAATAGTTATTAAAAAGCTTGGTAATAAGAACAAACTTCCACTTAAAAGCAAAATCATTACAAAAACGGTTAAAATTCCAAAATAAATCGTTGGAATGAAATTACTACTCATCATAACACTAAAACCTAAAACTATGCTAATTGTGGTATAATAAAGTGCCGAACCTATACTAAGGTGAGAAATCATAATGGCTTCTTCTAGGCTTTTGTTTTTAATTTCTTCCCTAAAACGATAAATATAATGTATAGCATCATCAACGCCTATACCTATAGCAATAGCAGCTATAGTAATACTCATCATATCCAAAGGAATACCTAAAAGCCCCATAAGAGCAAAAACCACACTTAAAGGAATAACATTTACCAATATAGCCGCAACTGAAAATTTTAAATCTCTAAAAACAATGATAAAAAGTATAAAAATAGCTAAAATTACAAATATAAGAGTATCAAATTGCGATGAAAAAAGACTTTGGAGCATATTATTATAAAGTACCATTATACCTGTGATTTGAACTTCTACTCCATCATTTTTTACAAGCTCGTTGAGCTGTTTTTTAAGATCTATTAAAAATTCATTACGTCTTAAATTCGGATCAGAATCAACAATACGCATACTAAATCTTAACTCGTTATTCTCTATACTTACAAAAGGTGAAAGCAAGTCTTGTTTAAATTTAGCAGGTAAATTCTCATTTAAAAACGCAAGAGCAAAATCATCTAACTCTTTTCCATCGTTGATATTTTTCCCTAGGGTTAAAAGACTATTAAGACTTAAAATCGAGCCTACAAATTCTTTATTTTCTAAAAATTCATGAACTTTTTTTGCAATGCGTGTTTTTTTAGAGTCAAACCAATAAGTTTCTTGTGTGGCTAAATTTTCAAATTCGCTTTCAAAACTATCAAGAGTATTGCTTGTATTTTGATCGTTTTTATTATTTGGAAAACGAATGATGACTTCTAAAGGCAAGGTTCCACCTAGATTTTTATCAATAACCAAAAGTCCTTTTTTGATTTCACTGCCATCTTTGAAATAATTGACAAAAGAATTTTCAACTCTGAGTTTTGAAATGCCTATTAAAGCTAAGATTATAGCAAGAACTGAAATTCCATAAATCATGCGACGCTTTTTAGGATCAAGAGCGGTTTTAGCACAAAAGGCTAAAAGATTAAATTTAAACTCTTTTTTATGATAGTTTTTTGGTTTTAAAAGAACTAAGATACTTGCTAAAAATAAATAACTAAAGATAAGAGCTAAACCTATACCTATACTCATCATAATACCAAGTTTTATGATAGGTTCGATATTTGAAAGCATTAAAGAAAAAAATCCTATCATCGTTGTAACAATGGCATAAAGGCTAGGATTTGCTTTGGCTAGTAAGGTTTCAAGCACTATGCGCTCAACTTTAGCTTTGGGATGATTTTGGGTATTTTCGATAAAATGCGTGATCAAATGAACAACTACACTTAAGGTGATAATTAAAACCAAAGCAATGTAATTTGATGAAATAACTGTGATTTGAAAATTTAAAAGTGCAAAAACTCCACTAGCTGCACTTAAGCTTATAAAACAAATAAAAAGAGGTAAAAAAACAAAGCGCCATGAACGGAAAAAATAATAAAGTGCAAGTCCTAGTAAAAATACAAGAGAAACACCATAAAGCACAAGATCAGATTTTATATAAGCTATCATATCATCAGCGATCATGCTTACGCCACCAAGGTAGAGCGTATCTTTATTTTTTTCATAATTTCGAACTATGCTTTTAATAGTATCTAGACTTTGTTTCGTGATAACTTTTTGCTTGTCTTGATGTTCTTTTATGGCAAGACGAATTTGATCTTTTTCATCGGTAGCAAGATCGCGTTTTTCTATAAGATTATTATAAACTGTATCAGGCTTTAAGTAAATAATAAGCCCTGTTACTTTTCCATCTTTTGAGATGATATTATTTTTATAAAAGGGACTATTTAAAATTTCATTTCGGGCTTTTGTGCGGTTTATATCTTGGCTTTCTATGTTTGGGATATTTTTTAACAGTTCTTTTAAATCCGTATTTTGTGAATTTTGAAGCAAAGGGGCATTGATGATGCTAAAAACGCGCTCTACTAAAGGGGCCTTTTCTAATTCTTCATGAAGTTTTTTTAATTTGGCTAAATTTTCATTTGAAAAAGGTTTTTCATCATAGGGTTTGAAGGCTAAAAGTAAAAAATTATCACTTTTATAATGTTTTGAAATTTCTCTAAAAGTTTTTAAATCTGTATCATCTTCTAAAAGTAAACTTTCAGCACTTGCATCTACACTAAGCTTAAAAGCAAAAAAGCTTAAAAACAGGCATATAAACAAGGTTCCAAAAAAAGTACTTTTTGGACGAGAAATAAAAAACTTTAAAAGCTTTGCAAACATTATTCTATGACAATACTTTCAAGTTTTTGAAGTAGGGCATCAAAGCCTTGGTTGGTTAAAATATCTCCAAATTGTGATCTATAAGTTTGTACTATACTCACACCTAAAACATCTACATCATAAATAAGCCAGTTATTATTATCATTGTAAAATTTAAAAATGATATTTTTTTCTTCCCCATCTACTACCATAGAAGTAGTTAAAAAATAGCGTTTTTCATTTTTTAACTCACCATTTTTGACCTTTAAAACCTGATCTTTATAAAGACTGAGTTTATCGGTAAAACTTTTTTTAAGACTTGCTTCAAAGGCTGTGGTAAATTTTTCTTGTTCTTTTGGATTTAATTTAGAATAATTTTTCGAAAGACTGAGTTTTGCCATGAGTTTATAATCTATTATGCTATCAAAAAGTTTAAAAATTCCATCAGCAGCTTGTTTTTTGTCTTCTTTGCTATCTTGTAAAAGTTTTAAGCTTGCATCAATGTTTTTTTGCATAGTACTAGAAATTTCATCTAGCTGCAAGGCAAAAGCATTAAAAAATAAAACCAAGATTAAAAATATTTTTTTCATTATTTTCCTTTATTTGCTAAGTTCATTGCGTCTTTGCTCGTAAGCATCACGCAAGAATGGATATAAATTAGGCGTGTTGTGATAAATTTCATCAATTTCATCAAGTCTAAAACTAAGTTCATTACCAAATCCATAAGCACTTATAGCTATACTTGCCCAAGTAGGATCAATGTAAGCAGTAAAACTTGCATACCAAGTTGCAGGTAAAGCAAGAGTATCTCTAAGATTACTAGGGCCGAGTATAGGTAAGACAATATGAAAACCGCTTCCTACACCCCAGTGAGCCAAAACGGTTCCTAAGTCCGCGGGATGTTTTTTAAGACCCATTTTTGATGCCACATCCATAAGTCCACCAAAGCCCATAATGGTATTGGCGGTAAATCTTTTAAATTCTTCTCCCGCTTCTTCAAATTTAAACTGCAAAATATTGCCTACAAAACGCAAAGGAGCAAGTAAATTATCAAAGAAATTTCTTACCCCTAATCTTATAAATTCAGGAGTGATAGTGTTATAGCCCTTAAGAACGGGACGCAAACCATAATCATACAAAGCCACATTAAAACTTGTCATAGCTTTGTTATATCCTGAAAGTGGATCGTTTACTTGATAGTTTTGGTATTCTTGTTCGAAATCATCTAAATTTTGTTCTTTAGCAAAAGCAAAAATAGCAAAAAAAAATAAAATAAAAGATATAAATTTTATTCTCAAGCAAAAACTCCTAAAAATTTTAAAAGTAAAATTATAGCAAATTTTTAATCAAGGTTTATATCCCAGTAAAAATCCACCCATTCAGTAGCTTCTTTTACTTTAAAATCAGGCTCTAAAAGAGCGGTTTTTTTGTAAAAAATGGTTGTAATTTTAAGTTCTATATGAGGAAATTTTTCAAGCAAAACTT
Organism: Campylobacter sp. BCW_6468; assembly: GCF_001762865.1. Lineage (NCBI taxonomy): Bacteria > Pseudomonadati > Campylobacterota > Epsilonproteobacteria > Campylobacterales > Campylobacteraceae > Campylobacter > Campylobacter sp. BCW_6468. The sequence goes on along the minus strand of NZ_MJXQ01000043.1, from coordinate 36,118 downwards.
TTTTTATTTCTGCTAAACTTTCTCCACTATCTACTATATCATCAATGAGTAGAATTTTTTTGTGCTTGCTTAAATCAGGAATGTTAAAAATTTCAATAGTATCAAGTTTTTTCGTATTATCGTAATGAATTGAGTTTAAAGCAAAAAGTTGACGCGTTTTTAAAGCCGCTGCTAAAGAGTGTCCTAAACTCATTCCCCCTCTTGCTATAGCTAAAAGTGCATCAGGGTTAAAATCTTCTTTAATTTCTTTAGCAAGAATTTTTACATCTTCTTTAAATTCTTCATAGGAGTAAAATATCATTATATATCCTTATTTATTGTAGTGCCATAAGTAAAAAATTACCCAAAGATAATAAACTTAAAACTATAATGCCAAGATTGATTTTATCCCATTCGCGTTTAAAAATTCTTACAAGTAAATAAGAAAGAAAACCAAAAGCAAAACCTGTGGTGATGGAGTAAGTAAAAGGCATCATGATGATAGTAAAAAAGCTTGCTACAGCTATAGCACTATCTTTAAAATCTATATTTTTAACTTCCATAAACATTAAAATTCCAACCATTACAAGTACGGGGTATATTGCGTTTGCAGGAATGGCTTTAAAAAGTGGCAGTAAAAAAAGTGTAAAAGCAAAACAAATAGCTACAACTAAAGCTGTAAGCCCAGTTCTTCCTCCGCTTTCAACCCCTGTAGTGCTTTCAACAAAGGCTGTAACTGTAGAAGTGCCTGTCATAGCTCCTAAGGCTGATCCTGTTGCATCTGCCATTAAGGTTTTGCTTAGTTTTTTTTCTCCATTTTTGGGATCATCAAAAATCTTTCCTCTTTCACCCACACCTGTGATAGTTCCTATGCTATCAAAAAGTTGAGTGATAAAAAAAGTAAGAATTATAGGTATCATAGTAATATTTAAGGCGCTTTTGATATCAAGTTGTAAAAAGATGGCTCCTAAACCATTTTCCATGCTAAAATTTGGCCAAGAAAAGATTTGCACAGGAAAACTTGCATTGTCTAAATGGAAAATCCAAGCAATAATAGAGCTTGCTAATACCCCCAAAATAAAAGCTCCGCGAAGTTTTATAGCCCAAAAAAAGATGATTAAAGCTAGAGCAAAAATTCCAAAAAGCACATGAGGGCTTTTGAAATTTCCTATGCTTACTAAGGTATCTTTATTATGCATTATCACACCCATTTGACTTAAGCCTAAAAATGCAATAAAACAACCTATGCCCGCACAAATTGCAAGGCGTAAATCTTTTGGGATATTGCGGATTACCCAAAGGCGAAAATGCGTAAAAGAAAGTATGAGAAAAATAATACTTGAAATAAAAACAGCTCCTAAGGCACTTTGCCAAGCTATGTTTTGACCTAAACAAACCGCAAAGGTAAAATAAGCATTTAAACCCATTCCTACACTCATAGCTACAGGAGTATTGGCAAAAAAAGCATTAAAAGCACTTGCAACTATGGTAATTAAAGCTGTTGCGGTGATTAAAGCTTCTATAGGCATTCCTGTATTTCCTACTATGCTAGAATTTACGGGGATAATGTAAACCATAGCTAAAAAAGTAGTAAGTCCTGCTATAACTTCGGTTTTAAAACTCGTATTGTTTTCTTTGAGTTTAAAAAAGCTCATTTTTTCTCCTTAGTAGGTTTTTAGCTCATTGTATAAACTATCGCGTTCTACAGGAATAAGATTTGAAGTTTTTATCATATCGATAAAAGTTTTTAAACTTGTGCCTTTGGCGGACTTTGCACCACCTGCACTTTGTATACTTTCTTTTTCTATAGTGCCGTCTAAATCATTAGCTCCAAATTCTTGTGCTACCATGGCTAAATTTAAAGTCATTGTTGCCCAGTAAGCTTTGATATTTTTGATATTATCAAGCACTAAACGAGAAATGGCAATGGTTTTTAAAATTTCTTCACTATCCATGATTTTATCAGTTTGTATAAAGCTATTATCCCTTTGCCAAACTAGAGGGATAAAAGCATTGAATCCACCGGTTTGATCTTGAAGATCACGCAGTCTTAACATATGATCGATCCTGTGATGTCTTTCTTCTATATGTCCAAAAAGCATGGTAGCATTACTTTGCTTGCTTTTTTCATGCCAAAGTTTATGAATTTTAAGCCAATTTTCACTGCTAACTTTTCCATGACAAATTTTCTTACGCACTTCTTCATCAAAAATTTCAGCTCCACCGCCTGGCATGGAATCAACGCCGTATTCAAGCATTTTTTCTATCACTTCTTCATAACTCATTTTAAAACGACGATGTAAAAAATCAATTTCAGCAGCAGTCATAGCTTTTACATGAAGATTAGGATATTTTTCTTTTATCATTTTAAAAATTTCTAAATACCATTGCCAAGTTGTATCTTTGTTGTGAGCTGAAACGATATGCACTTCTTTGGTTTCTCGTTTTACAGTTTCATCGACGATTTTCATGATTTCTTCATGAGTCATCAAATAAGGATTAGGATTTTTTCGGTGCGCTGAAAAGGCGCAAAATTTACAGGTGTCTGCACAGATATTAGTTGGGTTGATATGGCGATTGATATTAAAATAGACTTTTTTTCCATGAAGTTTAGTGCGTTTTTTGTGAGCGTATTTGCCTAAGGTAAAAAGATCTAGATCCCAAAGTGCATTGGCTTCTTCTTGGTTTAATCTTTCTTCATTTTCTAGTTTGGCGATTAAATTTTTCATTTTAATTTTACTCTTTTGCTGTTTTTAAATAAAGCATTATAATTTTTGCTTACTGAAAAAGAGTTTATAGAAAAAGCCAAAATAAAAGATATTTTTGTTAAGATTATTATTAAAATATTAAAATTTTAAAGAGAGTAGAAATTTTGTTAAATAAAGAATTAGAAATTTTTAAAAAAAATCTTAGTTCCTATACCCAAAGTTGTAGAAAATTTTTTCTTAAGCAAGGGGCGTTTAGCTTATATCATTCTAAAAATATGGATAATTTCATAAAAAAAGCTTATGATATAGTTCTTAAAGATTATTTTGATGATTTTTCACCTCCAAGTGATAATATCCCTTTTTGTGTTTTAGCAAGCAAAGCATATGCAAATAATAGTCTTTGTTTTAATGAAAGTATTTCTTTGATTTTTGTTTATAAAGATATTAAGGCTTTTCATTTAAAACCTATGATTAAGGCTTTTATCGAAATTTTAAATGATGCGCATTTGCAAATTGATTCGGTTATCTTAGAATTTAATGGACTTTATAATGCTAGCAATGAGCTTAAGACTTCTATAATACAAACTCGTTTCATATGTGGTTCTAGGATTTTATTTAAAGGGATTAAGACAAAATTTGAGAGTATTTTAAAAGAAAATAAAAATGATTTTGCCAAGCTTTTGCTAGAAAATTTTAAAGAATTTGACATTCCATTTATAAAGCAAGAATTTAATATCTTAAAAGATTTTGGCGGATTAAATCATTTAAGATCCTTAGAGAGTTTGCTTGTTCTTTTTAAGACTTCTCCAAAAAATTATGCTTTAAATTTTATAGATGAAAAAAATTTAAGCGAGTTGCGTTTAGCTGGAGATTTTTTACTTTCTTTAAAATCAGCGATGAATTTATTAAGTGCTAAAGATGAGGATGAATTTTTACTTATTAATGTTCATGATTTGAGTGAATTAATGTATAAAAAAGCTAAAAAACATTTTGGAGCAAATGAGTTGTTGGTTCAAAAGGCTTTGCAAAGTATGCATACTATAGGTTTTTATACACACTTTTTAGCAAAGCAAATTCAAGATGGATTAAATCATACTCTTAAACAAGAATATAAATTTAAAACTCTTGTGGAAGTTTTAGAATACTTATTAAAACTTGAAGATAAACATGTTATTTTCGATCTTAACTTGGTTTTTGCCCTAAGAAGATTGAAATACGGTAAAAAAGATATAGAAAAAGCTTTAATACTTTTTGAGAAAATTTTTTATAAAAGGCATAGTTTTTGTGTTTTAAAACTTTTGCTTGATAGTGGAATTTTAAAAGATTTATGTAAGCCTTTTTGGACAGTTCGTTTTTTAAGCGATGAAGAAGGAAATTATAGTTTTGATGAGCAAGTTTTTCTTATGTTAAGTGAATTTGAAAAATACGAAGATGAGCTTGAGATACTCCAAAAACTTAAAACCGATGAAAAAATGATTTTAAAGCTTGTGATACTTTTAAGCGCTATAGAAAGTGAAAATGAAATTTCTTTAGCAGGCATATATAGAGCGTATTGCTCTAAATTTGATTTAAAGAATGAAATTTTAGAATGGGGTCTTAAGATATTTAAAAACAATAATGCCTTAAAAGATCTTGTAGAAAAAGAAGATATATACAATCCTATTGTTGTAAGTAGCTTGGTTTCTAAGCTAGAAAATTTAGAAAATTTAGAGCTTTTATATACTTTAACTTGGCTAAAGGCTAAGGCTTTAAATTATAATGCTTTTTATTTTAGAGTTCTTGATAAACTTTTAGAAAATGCAAAACAAGGTTTTGAAGATGAAAATCTACTTGAAGAAAGCGCAAGAAGAGTAAAAAAAGAATTAACACTTAAAAGAAGTAAGATTTTTTTAGAGCAAGATGAAATTTTGCAAGATAAAATCATACATATCAAATCAAATCTTTTTATTATAAAAAATACTTTTGAAGATATTGTTATGATTTCTAAATTAGCCAAAGAAAATGATTTTAAATTTTGGTTTAATAATGAAACAAATCTTAGTTTGCAAATTGTTGCACCACTTCATTTTAATATTGCCATTATTTTAAGTTCTTTAACAAATTTAAATCTTATTTTCATGAATTTTTTTGAACTTTTTGATAATAAAATTTATTTAAGATTTGAATATGATAATATTATCAGTGATGAGCAAAAACTAAAACTTTGCGAGCTTTTAAATTCAAATCTTTCTGGTTTTAATTTGAAAAAAATTAAAAAGCCAATCATTAAAAAAGATGAGTTAAAATTAGACTTAAACTATTCTAAAATGTATGCTAAATTAGGTCTTAATACGAAAGATCAGCAGGGTTTAATGGCGTATTTGATGAATGTTTTTAATGAACTTGAACTTGTTTTATGTGCAGCAAAAATTCAAACCATAAGACAAAGGACGCGTAATATTTTTATTTTTCAAAAGAATGAAAAATTAGAACATAGCGAGCAAAAGTTAGTTAATTTATTAATAAGTGAGTAAAAAAATGTGTGGAATCGTAGGTTATATAGGAAATAATGAAAAAAAACAAATTATACTAAATGGACTTAAAGAATTGGAATATCGTGGCTATGATAGTGCGGGTATGGCAGTGATGCAAGAAGGAGAGCTCAGTTTTTTTAAAGCTGTAGGAAAGCTTGAAAATTTGGCGAATAAATGCACGGATTTTGAAAGTCAAGGTTATGGTTTTGCTATAGGTCATACAAGATGGGCAACTCATGGTAAGCCTACTGAAATCAACGCACATCCTCATTTAGGACAGTATTCTTGTGTGATTCACAATGGTATTATAGAAAATTATAAAGAAATCAAAGATAAACTTGAAAAAGAAGGCGTGAGTTTTTTAAGTCAAACCGATACAGAAGTTATTGTCCAGCTTTTTGAATTATATGCAAGAAATTTGGGAGTTTTTGAAGCTTGGCAAAAAACCATCAAAGAACTTCGCGGTGCTTTTGCTACTTTGTTAGTAACAAAAAAAGATCCCAATCATGTGTATTTTGCAAAAAATGCTGCTCCTTTGATTATCGGTAAAAATGCAAATAAAGAATGGTATTTTTCTTCAGGTGATGCGCCTTTGATAGGAAGTTGTGATGAGGTAATGTATCTTGAAGATTTAAGCTTGGGATACGCGAGTAAAGATGAGCTTGTCGTTTATGAAAATGATATTTTAAAATCACTTTGTTTTTCTAAGCTTTCAGGCGATAAGGCTTATGCAAAAAAAGACGGCTTTCGTTTTTTTATGGAAAAAGAAATTTATGAACAAAGTCGCGTGATGAGTGAAGTTTTAATGGGGCGTATTCAAGGCGATGAAGTCGTTTTTGATGAGCTAAACAATGAAGATTTAAGTCAAGTAGATGAAATCACGCTTTGTGCTTGTGGAACAAGCTATCATGCTGCAATGGCAAGTGCTTATTTGTTTGAAAGAATTGCTAAAGTTAAAGCTAAAGTAGAAATTGCAAGTGAATTTCGATACCGTGAAGCAATTATAAAAAAAGATTCTTTATTTATCGTTATTTCTCAAAGTGGAGAAACAGCAGACACTTTAGAGGCTTTAAAGATTGCAAAAGAGCAGGGTGCTAAGACTTTTGCAATTTGCAATGTGGATAATTCTAATATAGTGCGTTTAGCACATCTAAGTCTTTTAACTCGTGCGGGCATAGAAAAAGGAGTTGCTTCAACTAAAGCTTTTGCTACTCAGGTTTTAACACTTTGGATGCTTGCTATTTTTATGGCACAAAAAAGAAATTTAAATGTTTCTGCTGAAATTAAAGCACTTTTGCATACTCCAAATTGCGTGAGTGTAAAACAGGCTTTACATGAAAAAATTCATCGTTTATCCAAGCGTTATTTAGATGGACATGGCTTTTTCTTTATAGGCAGAGATGTGTTTTATCCTTTGGCTTTAGAAGGAGCTTTGAAACTTAAAGAATTATCTTATCTTCACGCTGAGGGTTATCCTGCAGGAGAGATGAAACATGGCCCTATTGCTTTGGCTGATTCTAAGCTTTATACTATAGCTTTAATGCCAAAGCACATGCTTTATGAAAAAACAAAATCAAATGTTGAAGAGCTTATTGCTAGGGATTCTACAGTGCTTAGCATTTCACCTTTAGAATTTGATTTAAGTGATGATTTTATAAAAACCAATGAGCAAGATCATTATATGTGTGAATTTTTTGAAATGATGGTCATTACTCAACTTTTGGCGATGGAAATTTCCATAAGACTTGGCAATGATGTGGATATGCCAAGAAATTTGGCTAAAAGCGTAACGGTAGAATAGAAATGAAAAAATTTTTTTGTTTAACTTTAGTTTGTAAACTTTTTGCTTTAAGCGAATTTGAACTTCATCATATTGATAAAGTACATAAGCTAGGGTATAGTGGAGATACTATTATAATAGGTGTAGCCGATGATGCTTTTAATCAAGATCATATTAGTTTAAAGGATAAGATTTTAAAGTCTACTTATCCTACTGATACAGCTGGGAAACAGCTTATACCTGATTTGAAAAAATCAACACACGGAAGTCATGTAGCAGGTATAGCTGTTGGAGCAAAGATAGGCGATAGCAAACCTTATGGAGTGGCTTATGGGGCAAAATTTTATGGAGCTGGGGTGTTTCCAAATGGCTCTTACACTCAAATTCCTGATATTTATAATTTTTTCAAAGATGTGAGTATTATTAATAATAGTTGGGGTATTAATTTTTATCCTTATTTTAATCTTAAGGCTTCAAATTCTGGATTAGTAGATTGTGCTCAAACTAATCAAGGGACAAGCTATAATATCTGTAATACTCCTTTGGAATATGTTATGAAAGCAGATAAGGTTGCTAATGATATGATGAGGCTTAGCAAGGACAAGGGAGTATTAAATGTATTTGCTGCTGGTAATGAAGGAATTCTTAGCCCTGCTTTGCATGCGATTTTACCAAGTTATGATGAATCTTTAAGAGCTTGGTTGGCTGTTGGAGCTTTGGATGCAAATGAGATTACTTTAGAATCAGATGGGACTTTAATAATTAAAAGTCAAGGTTTGGCTGATTTTAGTAATGGTTTTAAGGGAGCTACGAATTTTTCTTTAGTTGCTGCTGGAGTAAATATTAATAATGTTGATTCAAGCACTAATGATAAGTTTACAAAAAAAAGTGGAACTTCTATGGCAGCACCTATGGTAAGTGGAACAGCGGCACTGGTCAAGCAAAATTTCCCCTTTTTGGATGGTAAGCAAATTGCTGATATACTGTTAAGTACAGCAAATAAAAATTATAAGGCTCCAAAATTTACTGTTAAACAAGTAACCGATGGAACAAATCAACCTAAATTTCTTATTGTGTATATTTCGCAAGATCCGCCTAGGATAGAAGATGAAATAAAACGGGATTTAAAACAGCTTTACAATGGAATACAAGTTCAAGTTAATGGACAATGGATTGATTATAGTGATTATATTTGGGATAATAGAGATAGTGCGCAGTCACAAAAACTTAATACTTCTACTATTAGTTCTATTAATGGAGTAGTTAGAGTTGAGAAAGAAGAATTATTTGGACAAGGAATTTTAGATGCACAAAAGGCGTTAAAAGGACTGAGTATTTTAGATGCAAACAGACTCAGTGATCAGGATGTATTAAAATATGAGCAAGAACCTAATACAGCTTATTATACTATAAACACTGCAGGTTATGATGCTGAATTTTCTAATGATATTAGTCAAAGAAAATGGGATGAAAGTACTCATTTATCAAGTGCTATTAATAAACCTACACATTTAGCTAATCTTAACATAGGATTATCTAAAGAAGGTGAAGGTATTTTGATTATCAGTGGTCAAAATACTTATGAGGGTGCAACTTTAATCAAACAAGGAGAATTAAAGCTTAAAGGAAAAGTTAAAAATAATGCTTATGTAGAACAAAAAGCAATATTAAGCGGTAATGGTATTGTAGGGCAAAATTTAAACAATAAAGGCATAGTTAGACCTGGAAATGAAGATTTGAATGATTTAACCGTGCAAGGAACTTATACTCAAGAAGGAGTTGACTCTAAATTGCAACTTGATTTTGGTAATTATAAAAATTCTAAACTGATTGCAAAAACTTATGATATTAAGAGCGGGAATTTAGAATATATTCCTTTACCTAAATACTATATCTTAAATAAGCCAGTGAAAATTAATTTAGGAGATTTGGAAAAAAGTTTATCATCTTTTAATCATGTTTTGATACAAAATACCTATGCTTTAAATTTTGATTTTGTTTTAAGTGATGATTTAGTGAGTATTAATAAAACCTTAATAAAACCTAATTTAAAGCCAAATGCTTACGAAATTCCTAATACAAGCTTGGGAAATGCTTTAAGACAATTGCGATCTAGGGCAGACTTGAGTCAGACTTATCAGGAATTTTTTGCTTCTTTAGATAATGGAATAGATGTAAAGACTAAATTAAATAGAATAGAAGGTTCAGGGTATTTAAGCACTTTTAGTAATCATAATCAATCTAATTTAATGCAAAATAATATGTTATTTACCCTTCATCCTCTTAATATTAATAATTTTGCACAAAACAATAATATCTTACTTGCTAGTACTTATTTACCTAGAATTTTTAGCAATGAAGAATATTTTTGGCATCTTACTCCAAGTTATAAATACTATAAAGATAAAGATTTTTCAGGTCAAAAAACAGGTGCTAATATCTCTTTAGGAGAAAATTTCTCATCAGGCTTTTTAGCTTATGCTTTATCTCTTTCTAGCGCTAAATTTAATTTTAATAATGGTAGTGATTTGAAGAGTTATAACATGGATTTATTGCTTAATTATAACCATGATTTAGATTTTATAAAAATATTAAGTGGATTAGGTATAGGTGTAGGATTTAATACTCTTAATCGTTTTGTAGTAGAGCAGCCAATTGAAGGCAAATATAAAACATTGCAAACTTCAGCCCAGCTTGGTGTAACTAAAGATATTATTTTAGGTCAAGATTTTATTTTTAATCCTTTAATGTATTTTACACATAGTTTTTTTTATCAAGAAGATTTTAAAGAAAATAAAAGTCCTTTTGCTAAAAATTATGAAAGTTTAAAACATCATAGCATAAATGCAAATTTAGGTTTTAATCTTGCTAAAAATATAGAGCAAGATGATTATCAAGCTTCTTTTTCTACTTTTGTAATTTTTGAAAAAAGAATTTATGGAAGAACTTTAGAAAATAAGGCTAGTTTTGTTGATTTTCCTATTACTTTTATTCAAAAATATAAATTAAAAGATAATATTTTAAGTCAAGGTTTTAATTCAGAATTTTTATATAAAAACAATGTATTTTGGCAGTTTATGTTAATGAATAGATTTTCTCATAATGCCTATGAATTGCATTTAATGAGTTCAGTAGGAAAACGTTTTTGAAAGTATTTATTTTTTTAGCTTATAATAAATAAAATTTTAATCAAAGGAAAAAATTATGGAATACAGAGTTGAACATGATACCATGGGTGAAGTTAAGGTCCCAAATGACAAATATTGGGGAGCTCAAACTGAAAGAAGTTTTGAAAATTTCAAAATCGGTTGCGAGAAAATGCCAAAGGTTTTAATCTATGCTTTTGCAAATCTTAAAAAATCTTTAGCTTTGGTCAATAACAAACTTGGCAAACTTGATGATGCTAAGAAAAATGCTATAGTTCAAGCTTGCGATGAGATTATCGCAGGTAAATTTGATGATAATTTTCCACTTGCGATTTGGCAAACAGGTTCAGGCACACAAAGCAATATGAATATGAATGAAGTTATTGCAAATCGTGCCACTGAAATCATGGGCGGGGATTTTCGCAAAGAAAAGCTTGTACATCCAAATGATCATGTTAATATGAGTCAAAGTTCAAATGATACTTTTCCAACAGCTATGAGTATCGTTGCGGTTGAGCAAGTAGAGAAAAAGCTTATCCCTGCGCTTGATGAGCTTATTGCAACTTTTGAAAAAAAAGTAAAAGAATTTGATAGTATTATCAAGATAGGACGCACGCATTTACAAGATGCTACTCCACTTACTCTAGCACAAGAATTTAGTGGATATCTTTCTATGCTTTTGCATTCAAAAGAGCAAATCATCGCTTCTTTACCAACTTTAAGAGAACTTGCCATAGGAGGAACCGCAGTAGGAACAGGGCTTAATGCGCATCCAGAATTAAGCCAAAAAGTAAGTGAAGAGCTAACTCAACTTATAGGTACGAAATTTGTTTCAAGTCCAAATAAATTTCATGCTTTAACAAGTCATGATGCGATCAATTTTACTCATGGAGCTATGAAGGGTTTGGCTGCAAATTTAATGAAAATTGCAAATGATATAAGATGGTTAGCTTCAGGCCCAAGATGCGGTCTTGGTGAGCTTATCATCCCTGAAAATGAGCCAGGAAGTTCGATTATGCCAGGTAAGGTAAATCCTACCCAGTGTGAAGCTGTTACTATGGTTGCTGTACAAGTGATGGGAAATGATGCAGCTATCGGATTTGCAGCAAGTCAAGGAAATTTTGAACTTAATGTGTTTAAGCCTGTGATTATTTATAATTTCTTGCAAAGTCTTGATTTGTTAGCTGATTCTATGCATTCATTCAATATCCATTGTGCTGTAGGCATAGAACCAAATCGTGCAAAAATCGATCATAATCTTCATAATTCTTTAATGCTAGTTACCGCTCTAAACCCATACATAGGTTATGAAAACGCTGCTAAAGTAGCCAAAAATGCCCATAAAAAAGGTATTTCTTTAAAAGAAAGCGCAATGGAGCTTGGTTTGGTTAGCGAAGAAGATTTCAATAAATTTGTTGATCCTACTAAAATGATAGGCCCAAAAGCCTAGAACATAAAACTTGCCTTTTTTAAGGCAAGTTAAATTAAATTCTTATCTTTTAAAATCACATACATTCTTAAAGTTGATACAAAAAAAGTTAAAATCGCAGGACCTAGTATAATACCCCAAAAACCAAAGGTTGAAATTCCTGCTATCATGGCCAAGAAAATTAAAAGTTCGTTGATTTTAGTGGGAGTTTTTACAAGTTTTTTGTTGATCCATTTGATGATTAAAGGTTTGATTAAAGTATCTGCTATAAAAGAAATTACAATTACAGAATAAATAAAAATAACAAGAGCTGAGTTAAGATTGTTTGAGGCAAATTCATAAAGACTTACAGGCACATAAATTAAAGCTCCTCCTATAGCAGGTATGAGAGAACTTACAGCAAAAATTACTCCCATTAAAATTCCATCATAACCATAAAATATTGTGATTAAACCAAAAAGTGCACCTTGAAATATTGCTACAATTACCATAGAGTAAAGCACAACAGCCATAACATTACCCACTTCGCTTAAAACATCATCGAGTTCTTTTTTATCAATAGGAATGATGGATTTAAGATAGATAACAAGTTCTGTTCCATATAGATTTGCAAAGAAATAAAACACACAAATTAAAACCATATCTATAAGAAATTTAGCTCCTGATTTTGTAAAACTTGAAGCATAACTTAGAATTTGTTTAGAAATACTATTTAAATCTATAGAAGCTAAAAATTCTTTAATTTTAGGTTCTAAAAAATTAAAGCTTTCAGGCAAGGTGAATTGATAGTTTTTGACATAATCAAGTGTTTGTGTAACTAAATTAATATCAAAATTCTTTAAAGCTTTGGCAAGTTCTATCATAGCATAAACAAAAGGTGCAAAGAAAAGCAAAACCATACAAGCTGTTGTAAGAATGGAAGCTAAAAATTTATGTCCTTTAGTAAGATTTAAAAATTTTGCATTGATGTTTGAGGTAGCTACCGCCATTAAACTAGCTATGATAATTACAAGTAAAAAACCTTTAAAAAGGTAAAGTAAAAGAAATAAAATAACTAAAATAAAGCTTATAAGAAAGAATTTTCCATTTTGCAAAATTTACTCCTCAAATAAAGTTTTTTCATAGTTTAGTTTTAAAGCACTATAACTTTTTGCACTTGCTATACGCCCTTTTGCAGTGCGTTCTATATAGCCATTAGCTAGTAAATAAGGCTCGATTACATCTTCTATGGTATTTTCATCTTCACTTAAAGCCGCAGCAATACTTGCAAGTCCGATAGGTTTTTGTTTGGCAGCGGTTAAAAGTTCAAGATATCTTAAATCCATCGCATCAAAACCAAGCTCATTAACTCCTAAAGAATTTAAGGCCTCATTAGCTCTTTTTTCTGTGATAATCTCTTCATCATTAACATCGGCAAAATCTCTAACTCTTTTTAAAAGCCTTAGAGCTATTCTAGGAGTTGAACGACTTCTTTTAGCGATCTCAAGTGCGGCTTTTTCTTCGCAAGTTTTATTAAGTTTTAAAGCTGCTTTTTGCAAGATTAGGGCAAGTTCGCTATCTTTGTAAAATTCTAATCTAAATTGCATACCAAAACGATCACGTAAAGGATTGCTAAGCATACCTGCACGCGTTGTAGCCCCTATAAGAGTAAATTTTGGTAAATCGATTTTTATGGTTTGAGCAGCTGGACCACTACCTATGATAATATCAAGGCGGTAATCCTCCATTGCAGGGTAAAGCACTTCTTCGATAGCAGGACTTAAGCGATGAATTTCATCGATAAAAAGTATATCTCCTTCGCTAAGATTGGTTAAAATAGCGGCTAAATCTCCGCTTTTTTCTATCATAGGAGCGGCGGTTGTTTTGATATTTGCACCCATTTCATAGGAGATGATATTAGCTAGTGTTGTTTTTCCAAGTCCTGCAGGACCACTAAAAAGTATATGATCTAAACATTCATTGCGTTTTTTGGCTGCAGCTATAAAGATATTTAAATTTTTTTTAATGCTTTCTTGACCTATATAACCATCAAAATTTGAAGGACGCAACGAAGTTTCGTAAGTTTCATCAAAGGAGTATTTTTCTATTTCTACTATTCTATCCATATCTTTGCTTATATTTTGGAAAAATTAAAATAAGATTTTAGCTAAAATTTGCTAGAATTTATATTAAACTTTAATGATTATGGTTTAAAAATGGGAATTTTAACAAAATTAGAATTAGATTATGAAATTGACGATATAGAAAAATTTTTACAATTTTTTAGAACCATGTGCGATAGGTTTGAACCTTTAATCATCAAGCTTGGAAGCGATAGCGTGCGTTATAAAGAAGCCATAAAAGAGCTTGAAACTTTAGCACACAATACCGCTTGGGCAGCAAGACGCTTAAATCTTGAAGAAGTGACTGATTTTTGTGTATTTTGTGAAGAGATGATGGCGCAAGCAAATCGCTTTAATGGGCCTGCTAGTGATGAATTTACGGATTGGATGCTTTTGATGAGTGATCAGTTTGAAAAATATTGTCGTTCATATGAAAATGATGATTCTGTTTTAGCGGTTTTTAATCCTTTAATTGTTAATGTTCCAAATATTATTTCTAAATAAGGGAGCGACTTGGCTTCGACAGGAGTAAGTCTGCTTAGATGGCATGTCGCTTTGGGCAAAGCGTAAAAAGCCCAAATAAAATTAAACGCAAACAACGTTAAATTCGCTCCTGCTTACGCTAAAGCTGCGTAAGTTCAGTTGAGCCTGAAATTTAAGTCATACTATCTAGCTTAATTTTCGGTCATCTTTGATAGTGTAGCCTTGCGTTTGACAAGCGTTGAGGTGAAATAAAGTCTTAGCCTTGCTTTTGAGTTTTGGAAGATGAGCGAAGTAGGGTGAAGTAGTCATCTTTGCTAAGCATGTAGAGGTCTTTGTGGGATTATTTTTGGACAGGGGTTCGATTCCCCTCGCTTCCACCATCACGCTAATTTTAAGTAAATCATAAGTTTATTTCAAATTTTTAGAATTTTTTATATGAAGTTAAGATCGATTTATTACCCTTAAAACTTTGATATATTAGGTTTTATAATTTTTCATTAAAAATTTATAGTTTTATTTTTAAGCTTATTTTTAGGGGGGGGGGTATAATTTTCCTTCAGTTTAAATTTATTGAAGGAGAAACTTATGAAGAAAAATGCTTCGAGCAAGATATTGCTAAGCTTAGGTGTAGCAACTTTGCTTTATTCAGGTGCTTTTGCGCAAGAAATCAATCTTACAGAGTCTTCAGATATAGGAAATTATTTTGAAGAAAATGGTAAGGATATCAATCTCAAAAATCCTGATAATTACAAAGGGCAAGATTTAAGTATCAAAATGAGTGTTTGGGATTTACCAAACGATGATTATGATAGCGCTGATTATCGATTTAACATTGGTATCGGCAAAAACAATACTTTAAGCTTTAAACACAATAATAGCGAACATCCTGCTTATGTAACAAATCTAAACGCTACTGCTAAAGAGGTTAAAACAACAGATATAGTTTTACAAGCTTTTGCACCTTCGGTGATTAATGGAGATTTAACTATGACTAGTTCATTAGATGAAGCCATTACCGAGGATGAAAAAAGGCTCGGGTATAATTCTTTATAATGGAACAGTTGAAGGAAAAAGTGCTAATGGTAGTTTAACTATAAATGGAAATTTTACTGCCGATAAAACTCTTTTTGCTACTTATGGAAATTTTGTTAAGGTAAATGGAGCTGCAAATCTTACAAATTCAAATTTTGGACTTATGAAACGCTCTTATACAGACTTAGAAGCAAATAATGTAGTAATAGTTCAAGCTAAAGATTTTAACAAAGATATCTTAGAAGAAAAATCAAATAATAACGCGGGTGCATTACTTTTAAAATTCGCAAGTGATTATATCTCAACAGATGTTCAAGGCAAAGATCCTTTGGAAGCAGGAACTATAATAGATATTAGCGATGAAGATAAATACGGCGATGGAGAAAAAGGCTTAGTAGATTATAAACTTAGCGTTCAAAACTGCGGTGGCAATAAATGCTTAGTGATCAATGGAGGTGCTACTGCAGCGGCTAAAGATAAGCTAGTTCAACTTCAAGTAGATATAGATACTATCGATAAATTGCTTGAAAATGAATTTGATTCCGATCAAGATGAAGAATGGGCAAAAGCCAAAGAAGCTCTTGAAAAACAAAAAACTGAACTTCAAACAATGTTAGAAGAAGCTGAGAAAAACGGCGGTAAAATCGATGATGAAAAATACATTGATTTAGTAAATAAAAATTCAAATTGAAATCTTAACTCTAATGATAAAGCTTCTATCCTAGCACTTCGTTCTATCACAGAACAATTAGGAAGTATAGGAGCAGATTTAGCAAGTAGAGAAGGTGTAAAACTAGCTTTAGATATCAAAAAAGATACAGACAATACAGGTAAATCTGTATCTAATCTAAATTCAGCTTCTAGTGCAGTAAATACCACTATGAATATTTCTAATGATGTTTCTATAGGTTCTCGTGTAGCAATGTTAAACAATCCTTTTGGAACTTATGCTTCTAAAATGAATGGCCTTAAATTTGCTGCTTTAGATAGCGATATGAGACCAAACTATGTAAATGAATATACCAATAGTGTTTGGGCTAATGCTTTTGGTGGTGCTAACATTATCGATGGAGATAGTGGTGCAATGTATGGTGCTACTATAGGTGTAGATAAACAAGCTAATGATGATGTTTTATGGGGTGTTTATTTTACTTATGCAAATGCTAAAATCAAAGACAATAATCTAGAACAAAAAAGTGATAACTTCCAATTAGGTATGTATTCTACTATCAATATAGCTCCACAATGGGAACTTAATCTTAAAGCTTATGCTCAAGTTTCTCCAACTTAACAAGACAATGTTCAAATAGATGGTGCATATAACTCAGATTATACAAGTAAATTCTTAGGACTTAGTGCTAATGCAGGTCGTGTGTTTGACTTTAGTGATAATACTTTATTTATTAAACCTTTTGCGGGAGTAAATTATTATTTTAGTTATACTCCATCTCATACAGAAAATGGTGCTATTGCTAAAGATATTGATTCTATGAAAAACAATTCTGTAAGTATTGAAGTGGGTGCTGAATTTAGAAAATATATGAATGAAAACTCTTATATTTATGAATGAAAACTCTTATATTTTTGTAACTCCAAAAATAGAACAATTTGTTATCAATAGTGGTGATGATTACACAGCTAACCTAGCTGTAAATAATGCTTTCTTTACTAGTGTAGAAGCTAACAACAAGAAAAAAACATACGGACAAATTATCGTAGGGGGTAATGTAGATTTTACAAATCAATTCAGTATGAATCTTGGCTTTGGTGCTAAACAAATACTAGCAGGTAAAGTAGATAATAAAAATGAAACTTACTTAAGTGGTCAAGTAGGACTTAAGTATAAATTTTAATCTTAAAAATCATTTCTAAATCTTTTTATAGTTTAGAAATAATTGTTTATTTCTATGGGAAATCTCCTAGGGCTTTATCTTAAAGCCCTTTTTTATAACAAACAAGTAAATAAGTCTTTAGAGTAAAAAACCCTAAAAACTTTTAGTTTTCTTTGAAAAGTTTGGAAGCTAAGTGCGTTGCACGACTTTGATCTGTATCTTTTTTAAGTGTTTTATAAATTTTACTTACATATTCTTCTAAGGTTTGTTGAGAATCTATGATTTTTTCAGAAGAAGGAATTTTTTCATATTCTCCATTATTTTTAAGCTTATAAGCTAAAACATTATCACTAAGTTGCAAGCGTAAAAATTGAGCTAATTTAGCTTTGCTTCTTTCATCATATATAGGAGTCATAAGTTCTAAACGGCGTTCTAAATTTCTTGGCATCCAATCTGCACTCGATATAAAATAATTTGGCTCACTATGTTTAAAATAAAATACTCTAGCATGTTCTAAGTATTTTCCTATGATGCTTCTAACGCGTATGTTTTTGCTGTATTCTTCATCAGGTTTTAAGCAACAAATTCCGCGTATGATAAGATCGATTTGCACTCCTTCCATACTTGCTTCATAAAGCGCTTGTATGATATCACTATCCACAAGAGAATTCATTTTAGCTACAATCACACCTTCATTTTTCTTGCTTGTTTCAATGCGTATCATTTCTAAAACTTTTTCTTTGATTTGATTTGGGCTCATTGAAAGAGTTTGAAGGCGACGATTTTTACTAAAGCCCGATAAGATGTGGAAAAAGCTTGTCGTATCTCTTGCAAATTCTGCTTTGCTTGTAAAATAACTCACATCAGTATAAATTTTAGCACTGCTTGCATTATAATTTCCTGTGCTTAAATGCATATAAAATTTAAGTTTATCTCCTTGTTTGCGTATGACTTGAGAAACCTTAGCGTGGACTTTAAAACCTGTAATGCCATAAATAACATGAGCTCCGGCATTTTCTAAAGCTTTCGCCCAATGAAGATTATTTTCTTCATCAAAGCGTGCTTTTAATTCTACCATCACAGTTACTTGTTTTCCATCATTTGCAGCATCAATTAAAGCTTGAACTATATTGGAATTTTTTTCGACTCTATAAAGTGTCATTCTTATGGAAATTACTTCAGGATCTTTGCTTGCTTCTTTGATAAATTTATAAACTGGATCAAAACTTTCAAAAGGTTGTATGATGAGTATATCTTCTTTTTCTACAGCGTCAAAAATAGATAAATTTTCATCAAAAGGTGGTAAAGTTTTAGGCGTGTAAAGTGGGCTTAAAAGATGCGTAAAGGTTTTATTTCCTGCGATTTGCCAAAGGCTAGGGAGATTGAGTAAAATAGAATATTCATAAACATCTTTATGAAAAATTTTCATGTGAGTATTAAGAAATTCTACGATTTGCTCATCTGCATCTTTTTGAATTTGCAATCTTACAAAAGCTCCTTTTCTGCGAAGTTTTAAGCCTTGTTCTAAAATCATCATAAAATCATCAGCTTCTTCCTCTTCTATTACCATATCTGCATTTCTAGTCACTCTAAATGCTGCTGAAGCTAAGAGTTTATAGCCTGGAAAAATTTCTTCTGCGTGTTGATGGACTATACTTTCTATAGGAACATAAATATTTGCACTTACTTCATAAAAACGAGGTAAAACTCTCGGAATTCTAATCATTCCAAATTTTACAAGTTCAGGATGCGCTTTATCGCAAATTTTAACCGCTAGTGAAAAAGATAAGTTGTTTAAATGCGGAAAAGGGTGAGTAGCATCAACAGCTATTGGAACAATAACAGGAAAAATATTGGAGAAAAAATACTCATCACATTTTTGTTTTAAATTTTCATCTAAATTTTCATAATGTTTTATGAAAAGATTTTCTTTTTCTAATTCACTTGTGATTTCATTAAAATAACGCTCCAAAAGCTCTTTTTCTTGATGTAAGTATTTGCGTATGGCTTTTAATTGTTGTAACGGGGTCATTTCATCGCTACTGCTCGCATTAACTCCAGCTGAAAAAAGTTGTTTTAAGCCTGCGACGCGTATCATATAAAATTCATCTAAATTAGTGCAATATATAGCTATAAATTTTAATTTTTCTAACAAGGGTAAATTTTTAGAACATTGGTCTAAAACACGAGAATTAAAGCGAAGCCAAGAAAGTTCGCGATTGATAAACATATCAGGACTTGTTTGCATTAATTTTTCCTTTTTTAGTTGTATTTTATCATTTATTTTGAAATTATTGAATAAAAGTTTTAAATTTTTTTAGGTTAATTAAGAGTAAATATATCTTTAAAATTATATTAAATTCATCTATGTTAAAATTAAAAAATTTATTTCTGGGAAATTCTGTGACATTGTTGTTTCATTGAAGATTTTAAGAAATGATAATTTTAAGGAGGAAAATTTTGAAGAAAACTTCGAATCTTTTTACTATTTTTCTTGTTTTGCTTTTTGTTTTCTTTGCGGTTGGGTTTTATACTTTTTATAACGCTAAGGGCACATCTTATTTAAGCAATGCAAGTGAATCTTGTAATAACTGCCATATTATGAATGAAGTTTATAACGAATACATGGCAGGACCACACTCTCAAAAAGTCAAAGGCGAACCAAGAGCAACTTGTGTGGATTGTCATTTGCCACATAATTTTGTAGCTAAGTGGATAGCTAAAGCGCAAAGTGGTTTAGGACATGCTTATGCTTTTACTTTTAAACTTGATGAGTTGCCTACAAATTTGAGTGCGACTGAAAAAAGCAGAAAAATGGTGCAAGAAAACTGCATACGCTGTCATGCAGATTTTGCTCAAACAGCTATCAATGCTACAACAAATCCACATGCAGACAAGTCATTAAATTGTGCTTCTTGTCATAAAGATGTTGGACATAAACACGGAATTTAATAAGGAGAAGATGAATGAAAAAAAATATTTTACGCTTGGGTATTGTTGTTTTGGTTTTACTTATAGCGGGAGTTTTATGGCTAAATAATGATATCAATCAAAAAAAAGAAGATGAAGCAAATAAAAATGCCATTGCAGCAAATGCTGATTTTTCTTTGCTTAGTGATGATGATCCAAATTTTGAAAAATGGGGTAAGGTTTTTCCAGAGCAGCTAAAAATGTATTTAACAGTTGAAAAAGAAGAGCCTAAAGCTACTGAATTTGGTGGTAATTTAGCTTATTCAAAATTAATTCGCTTTCCTCAATTAACCATACTTTGGGCAGGATATCCTTTTAGTCTTGATTTCAATGAAGAAAGAGGGCATTTTTGGGTTCAAGTAGATCAAATGAAAACAGCAAGAAACAACAAAGATTTTCTTAATGCTCACGGCCTTGCTGCTTTTAAAGGCCAGCCCGCAGCTTGTATGAATTGTCATAGTGGATGGACTCCATGGCTTATAAAAAATGTTGCTAAAGGAGATTTTACTGCTTTTAACTCTACAAATTATTGGACTATGATTAAAAATATCCCAGCCGTTGATGGTATAGTGGAAAATTCACCTGAACATGCAGGTCCACATGGTGGTAAAAGAATGGGTGTAACTTGTGCAGATTGTCACAATCCAAATGATATGAGTTTAAGACTTACTCGTCCAGCAGCTATTAATGCTTTAGTTTCTAGAGGATATGAAAAAGATCCAGTGCAAGGTGTAAAAGCTACAAGAGAAGAAATGAGAACTTTAGTTTGCTCTCAATGCCATGTTGAATACTATTTTAAACCAACAGGGGAAAAAGTAAAAGTAATGGGTGAAACTATTGTAGATGATAGTTCTAAAAAATGGTGGAATGGAACTCAGAAAAATTATGATGAGTATGAATTTTGGAGAGATGGTAATAAAGCTAAAGAGATTGAAACCGATGGTATAGTTTTAACTTTTCCTTGGAGTGAGTGGAAAAAAGGGCAACCATTTAGAATTGAAATGTTAGATGATTATTATGATAAAGTTCGTGGAGTATTTGGAGCTGATTTTACTCATAAATTAACAGGGGCACAAATTATTAAAATTCAACACCCAGAAAGTGAACTTTATAGTGGCGGTGTGCATGCTGCAAATGGAGTAAGTTGCGTGGATTGTCATATGCCTTATGTTAGAGAAGGGGCTAAAAAGGTTACTCAACACAATATCACCTCTCCTTTAAGAGATATTAACTCTGCTTGCAAGTCTTGTCATAAACAAAGCGAAGATTATTTAAAAGCTCAAGTGCTTGACATACAAAATAGCGTTGCGCATGATCAAAGAACGGCAGAGTATGCAATTGTTAGTTTGATTATGGATACTAAAAAACTACGTGATGAACTAGGCAATATGGAAAAATTCCAAAGCGATGGAAAAGCTGATGCGAAAAAAATTAGCGAAGAGCTAAAAGAAGTTTTAGAACTTCATCGTAAAGCTCAAATGAGAGCAGATTTTGTTAATGCTGAAAACTCAACTGGTTTTCATAATCCTCGCGAAGCTTCAAGAATGTTATTGCAAGCTGTTGATATGGCAAGAATGGGACAAACTAAACTTGTAGAAATTGCAGCGGCAAATGGAATTAAAGATTTTAAAACTTCAAATTTAGGTTTTGAAGATATTCAAAAATTTAATCCAGGAGAGCTTTATTATAAAGTAGATGTTAATAATCATAAAGCTGGAGAGCGTTACTATGCAGATGAAAAAGATGTTAATGGCAATCCTCCAAAAGAACTTTTAGAGCATGATAAAGAGCTTGCTCCTTATAATTATCAAGTGATTGATAAAAAATAATTCTTAAGCCCTATAATCATAGGGCTTTTTCTTTTCTTTGTTTTAAAAAATATAAACTTTTTATTTAAAATTCACTTTTGCTTCACTTTGTTTTGTCAAAATATCACAAATTTTGATAATCAAAAAGGAGTTAAAATGATCAATAAAAATAAATTGTTTAGACAGGTTCATATCTATCTTAGTTTGTTCTTTTTGCCTTGTGCTTTGCTTTTTGCTTTAACGGGTATAGCGTATATTTTTGGTATTAATCAAGATGTGGGCTTAAAAGTTGAGCAGTATCAATTGTCAAAAGTTATAGAAAGTGGTAAAGAAAGAGAAGCTTTAATAGAGTTTTTAAAAACAAATGGTTTAAAAGTACCATCTAATACAGATATCATTAAAAGTAAAGATAAAGGTATAACAATAGGTGGAACTCATTATAGTGCTAATATAACTCAAAAATCTACTAATGAATACAATATTACCTTAAAAACAAGATCTTTACTTGGCGATATGATTATGCTTCATAAAGATAAGGGTGCTTGGTATTTTTCTGTGCTTAGTGTAGGCTTTGGTATTACTTTATTTATGCTTTATATTTCAGGGCTTATGATTACTTTGTTTGCAAATAAAAAAGATAGAAGTAAGCAATTTGCAGTTCTTGGAGTAGGGGTTGTTGTAACTTTGCTTTTGGCTTATCTTAGCCTTTGATTTTTCCTAGCTTTTTAAGCTAGGTATTATTTATTTTTTTGTATAATTACACTTTACTTTATTGGACAGATGGGTGAGTGGCTGAAACCACACCCCTGCTAAGGGTGCAGATCTTAACGGGTCTCGAGGGTTCAAATCCCTCTCTGTCCGCCACTAAAAATTTCTTGAAAATCCCAAGTATTTTATTAAGTATCGAAGCAAGAGACTAGCCCTTGCGAAGTTATATTATTTTACAGCGTTTTTGATTTCTAAAATCATAGTTTTTAAAGACTCTAGTCCATTTCCACTTGCTAAATACCAGTATTCTGGATCAAGATAGATGATTTTTTTGTTTTGTGCTGCTTTGGTTTTAGCGACAAGCACATTATCGAGTATGCCTTGAGCGCGTTCTTTGTTGCCTACGATGACATTTCTATCAACAACAAAAATATAATCAGGATTTTTTTCTAATATAAATTCAGAGTTGATACTTTTTCCGTGTGTGCCTACTTTTATATTCTCATCTACTGCATTAATCCCTAAAACATCGTGAATAATCCCAAAGCGAGATTGAGGACCAAAGGCTGAAATTTTGTTAGAATTTGTAAGAATGATAAGAGCTTTTTTATCTTCATCAACTATACTTTTGGCTTTTTCAATTTCATTTTTAATATCTGAAATTTTTTCTAAAGCTTCTTTTTCTAAACCATAAAGTTTTGCAACGCTTAAGACATTGTTTTCAAAAGAGCTTAAAAAATTTGCATTATCAAGACCTACAAATAAAGTTGGAGCTATTTCTTTTAACTTATCATAAAATTTACTTTGGCGTCCAGAAATGATGATAAGATCAGGTTTTAAAGCATCAATGGCTTCAAAATCAACTTGTTGTACTCCACCTACACTAGGTTTGTTTTTAAATTGTTGTAGGTATTTTGGTAAATTTTTAGCAGGAACGCCAACGACTTTATCATTTAATTTTAAAGCATCAAAAGTATCTAAAATTCCAAGATCTAAGATCACTACCTTAGAAGGATTTTTAGGGATTTTATTTTCTCCTAGACTATCCTTCACTAAAAAACTATCACCCTCATCGCTCATACTAATAGGCAAAACTTTCACCGTAGCAGTGTTGGTTTTTGTTGTAGAACTTGCGTTGTTTTCATTTGAGTTTGAATTACAAGCTGTTAAGATTAGACTTAAAAAAAATGCAAAAAATGCAAAAACTAAAGATTTTTTCATATTTTCTCCTTTTTAAAAATAAATACAAATTTTCTTACCATTAATTTGACTTACGGGTATATCCATATCATAAATTTGTTTTAAATTTTCTTGATTGATGATTTCATCTTTTGAGCCTTGTTTTAAAAGCTTCCCATCTTTTAAGGCTATGATTTCATCAGAATAAATCGAAGCAAAATTAATATCATGTAATACAACAGCTATACTTTTGTTAAAGTCTTTGACTAAATTTTTCATTAGTTGCATGATTTGTACGCTATGCTTCATATCAAGATTGTTCAAAGGTTCATCAAACATTATAAATTCAGTATCCTGAGCGATGATCATGGCTATAAAAACTCTTTGCTTTTGTCCCCCGCTTAATGTATCTAAAAATTCATTTCTTAAGTTGTTAAGTTCCATGTATTCTAAAGCTTCATTGATTTTGATTTTATCGTTTGTATTAAGTCTTCCTTGAGAATGCGGAAAACGCCCAAAAGCGACTAATTCTTCAACTTTTAATCTTAAATTGATATTGTTTTGTTGTTTGAGAATGGAAATTTTTTGTGCTAAGATTTGCTCTTTAT
The DNA here is from genome assembly GCF_001762865.1 of Campylobacter sp. BCW_6468. Taxonomy (NCBI): domain Bacteria; kingdom Pseudomonadati; phylum Campylobacterota; class Epsilonproteobacteria; order Campylobacterales; family Campylobacteraceae; genus Campylobacter; species Campylobacter sp. BCW_6468. The sequence goes on along the minus strand of NZ_MJXQ01000043.1, from coordinate 11,841 downwards.
AATTTTTTAAATTCATTCCATCGATATAAATTTCTCCACTACTAGGTTTTATCAAACGACTTGCTAGAGCTAAAAGAGTGGATTTTCCAGCGCCATTGGCTCCTATTATAGAAGTGATTTTGCCTTTATGAAAATCAAGGCTAAGATCTGAAATAATGACTTTATTATCATAAAATTTGGTGATATTTTTTAGTTTAATCATAATTTATTACCCTTTAATACAAGATAGATAAAATATATCCCACCTAAGAAATTAATAACCACGCTTATAGTGGCATTATAATCAAAAACTCTAGAGACAAAAAACACCCCTCCAAGTAAAGCCAAAATACTAATAAGTATACAAGCGCTTAGCAAAATACTATGCTTTGCAGTTTTAAATAGTTCATAAGTGATATTTACCACCAAAAGCCCTAAAAAGGTTATAGGACCTACAAGTGCGGTGCTAATAGAAGTTAAAATAGCTATGATAATCATTAATTGTTTTGAAATTTTTTGATAATTTATCCCTAAATTTATCGCTAAATCTTTGCCTAAATTTAAAGGATCTAAAAATTTCATATAGCGAAAAATCCATATAAAACTTAAAAAGCTAATAATATAAGCAAGAATTAAAACATCAAAAGCAATATTATCAAAACTAGCAAACATTCTTCCTTGTATTACCATGAATTCATCAGGGTCGATTAGCACTTCAAAAAAAGAGCTTAAAGTGCTAAAAAGTGTCCCAAAAACTAAGCCTAAAAGCATGATAAGATAAATACTTCTATCGCTACTAAATAAAATTTTATAAAGTCCTAGTGAAAAAACCACCATACAAACTAGAGTGATTAAAAAATTGATATCGTTTTTATAAACACTTAAATTAGCTGCACCAAAAGAAAAGATAAGAGCACTTTGAAGTAACATATATAAAGAATCTAATCCTATGATGGCAGGGGTTAGAATTTTGTTATTGCATAAAGTTTGAAAGATTACTGTTGAAACAGCGATACAAATAGCTACTATGATAATAGCTGCAATTTGTAAAAAACGACTTTTTAAGGCATACTCATCAAAGCCATTTAAATCCACAAGTATAAAAATCCCTATCATACCAAGTGTTAAAAAGCTTAAAATCAGCATTTTTTTACGCATAAGCTTTCCTTTTTAGCAAAAGAAAGATAAAGATTAAAGATCCTAAAACACCTGTAGTGATACTTAAAGGCATTTCAAAAGGAAAGATGACAAGTCTTGAAATGATATCGCAAACAAGTAAAAACAAAGCTCCACAAAGTGCTATATAGATAAGATTTTTTCTAAGATTATCACCTAGATAAAGAGCTGCTAAATTTGGGATAATTAGCCCTAAAAAAGGGATAATTCCAACGCTTACAATCACTAAGCTAGTGATAATGCTTACAATCATCAAGCCTAAAAATAATATCCCATTATAAGAAATTCCAAGATTTAAAGCTATATCTTCGCCCATGCCAACTATGGTGATTTTATGAGCTAAAAAATAAGCAAGTATAAAAAGTGGTAAAGAAATGTAGAGCAATTCATAATTTCCCTGCATAACATTTGCCATACTGCCTTGTAGCCAACCTTGGATATTTTGTATATAATTTAAAGCATAGGCAAAAAAAGTGGTTATAGCACTAATAATACCTCCAAACATCAAGCCTATCAAAGGTACAAAAATCACATCTTTGAGTTTGATTTTTCTTAAAATTTGGATAAATATAAAAGAACCCAAAAGTGCAAATATAGAAGCAATGATAGCTTGAGTGAAAAAAGACGCTCCAGTAAAAAATATTAAAGAAATAAGTATGCCAAATTTAGCACAATCCATGGTCCCTGCTGTAGTTGGGGAAACGAATTTATTTTGCGTGAGTTGTTGCATGATAAGCCCACATATACTAAGACTCATTCCTGTGAGTAAAATTGCTATAAGTCTAGGAATTCTTGTGAGAGTTATGATTTCTAGTTGAGTGGAGTTAAGATTAAGAATATCTTTTACATTGATACTGATAACTCCTATAAATAAACTTATCATTCCAAAGAATAAAAGTAAAGCTATAAGCACTTTTAAACTCAATATATGCTTAAAAAACAAATCTTTCCTTATAGTAATAATAATTATCAAAAATGAAATTGTAATGAAATTTGTTTTAAGAAATGATAAAACTACAAAGGATATTTTAGTAAGAAATCAAAAATCCAGTGGAAAGTCTTTGCAAGTGTTTGTTATAGTCTATAAGGCTTTCTCCATAGCCATTAAAGTATTGTAAATACCAATAAATTCCGTTATTAAAAATATCATATCCTAGATCAACTTGTATAGCGCCTTTGTTATTGTGGAATTTAAGATTATTTCTTAGCATAAGATTGATAAAATAATCATCACCTAAATACGCTAAATTCACATCAAAATTTCCCATATAATGCAAGATGGCAGGATTATCATCATCTTTTTTGTTTTCAGGAATTCTATACCAAAGGCGTGGAACAAATAAAAATTTATTATATAAAATAGCAGTAGATACATAAATTCTATTCCATGAGCGAGATTGTAAATTCTCATCTCCCTTGCCATTGCTTTCATGCAATATACCTACGCGTAGATTGTTAAAAAATTCATAATCTTTAAGATATAAAGGAAGATCTATAAAAAATTCTGGTTGATAGTTGGTTTCTCTAAAAGGAGAAGAATGCTCATAAATTTGCCACCAAGAAGTTTGAGTATAGGCTATATAATATTTTTCATCTAGTCCTAGTAAATTTTCAAAAAGTCTTTTTTTAACACTAAGTTGGAATTTCGCCTCACTCTTATTATTATTTACTCCTAAAGAATTAAAACTATAAGCAAAAGGTAAAAAATAATTCATCTTATAAGAGCTAATGCCAAGGGGATTAAAGCTTTCATTTTCACCAAGATAATTAGCCAAAGCTAAGCGAGAAAAGTCTTGTTTTTCTTCTTTTTTTATAGTGATAGAATTTTGCGTTTGTGTTGCTTGACTTGAGTTATTTTGTTCTTGAGAAATCAAAACAGATGAATTTTTTAAAGCGAGTTTTTTGTAAATTTCCATAGCTTTTTTATAATCGCCTTGTTTTTCATACTCTAAAGCTTGTTGTAAATCACTAGCCCATATAAAAACACATAAGCTTAAAAATAAAGCAATTTTTCTCATTTTAACTTGCTTTTAAATTTTTCATATTCTTCATAAAAATTAAGATTTAAAAAAGCATCTTCATCTTCAAATTCTACAAATTTGGTTTTAATCTCAGAAAATAAAAGTCCTATTTTTTGTTCATTTTTTTCTAAGAAATTTTTACAAGTTTGAGCTAAAGAGCTGTGATAAAAGCCACATAAGGGATGTTTATGCAAAGGGGTTTTTGCTATGATTATTTTATAGTTTTGTTCTAAAAAAGGAAGCATTTTTAAAAGTTCATTTTCACCTACTTTAGGACTATCTACACTTAAAACAAAAACAAATTCATTTTTAAAATTTGAAAGTATAGAGTAAAGCGCAAGCATAGGAGAGTAAACTTCAAATTCTAAAGAATCTTTTATCAAGCTAAAATGGTTTTCAAATTTGTCTTCTTTCGCACTCACATAGACATTTTTAAAAATTTTAGAAAATTTATCTACTTGAAATTGAGTTAAATTTTGATTTTTAAGAATCAATTTGCTTTTATCTTGTCCCATACGGCTAGATTTACCACCACATAAAATCACGCAATTTAGCTCATTAAGCTGCACAAATTTCCTTTTTAATGTAATTCTACCACAAAATTCGCCAAAATATTTTATAATTTCTTTTATGAAATACACAGAACTTTTACAATTACAAACTTTTTTTTCTCGGTTTAAAAAAATTGATTTTATCAAGCGTATCAATGACAATATTTTGGAATTAAGCTTTGATAGAGAAAGATTTATTTTTGATCTTACTCGTGCAATGAGTGCGATTTATACAGCTAAATTTAATGCAAAAAATTATAATGCACCTTTTGATTTTATGCTTAAAAAGTATTTTAGCAATGCTTTTATAAAGGAAGTTAAAGTCCTTGAAGGCAATCGTATTTTATGTTTTAGTGTAAAAGCTAATAAGGCTTATAAAAGCTATGAGAGCAAAATTTATTTTGAATTTACGGGTAAAAATACCAATGTTATTCTTACAGATGAAAAAGATTTGATCATAGAGGCTTTAAGACACATTGATAAAAGTTATCGTGTTGTAAAACCTAATGTGATTTTAGAGTCTTTAAAGCCTTATAAAATGGATGAAAATTTTAAGGAAATTAAAGACTTTGCAGATTATTTTTCTCGCAAATTTACAAGCATTTATGAGAGTAAAATCAAACAAATAAAAAATTTAAAACTTGCACAAGTGGATAAAAAAATACAAAATTTACAAGAACTTTTTTCTAGTTTAGATGAAGAAAATTCTTTACTCTTAAAAGCTTTAGAATACAGAAAAAGGGCTGATGTATTGTTTGCAAATTTGAGTGTTTTAAAAGATTATGAAAGGGAATTTAAGCTTGATGATTTTGAAGGCAAAGAGCTTGAATTTAAGCTTGAATTTAATCCTAAGCAAAGCGCTAATTTATATTATAAAAATGCTAAAAAATTAGAACAAAAAGCTAAAAATTTAAACATACAAAGACAAAATTTAAAAGAAAAGTTAGATTTTACCTTGAGTTTGAAAGAATTATTGCTTCAAGCTAAGAGTGAGATAGAGCTTGAAATTTTACTACCTAAAAAAAATAGCAAAAAAAATCAAGATCATAAACAAGAAGATCTTGTGGCAAATTTTTATTTTAACGAGTTTAAAATTTGCGTGGGTAAAAATGAAAAAGGCAATGAATTTTTACTTAAAAATGCTAAAAAAGATGATTTGTGGCTTCATGTAAGGGATATTCCTAGCGCACATACTTTGATTGTATCAAACAAGCAAAAAATCAGCCTCGATGTGATAGAATTTGCTGCAAGGCTTTGTGTAAGCTTTTCTAAGTTAAAGAAAGGTTCGTATTGGGTCGATTATACTTTAAAAAATTTTGTTAAGGTTCAGCAAAAGGCGTTTGTAAATTATACAAATTTTAAAAGTATTAATATCACAAAGGATTAAAATGCCAGTTAGCCCTTTAGGAAATATCAATTATATAAATCAGAATATGGCTTATCCAGCTATACAAGCAAGCAATGAGCTTGCAAAAGAAGGTTTTGCAGCTACGCTAAATATGGCTGAATTTAATGAAAAAGAAAAAACTTTGAACAAGCTTGAAAAAGTCAATGAGACTCATGAAATCAAAGAAGAGATCAAAGAAAAAGCCGAACAAGAAGAAAAAAAGAAAAAACACAATCAAGAAGCTAAAACCAGCGATGATGAGAAAAATGAAGAAGATGAGTCTAAAGATCCAAATTTTAAAGACGCACAAAGCATTCATCGCTTAGATATTAGTATATAAGGAAAAATATGTTTAATACAACTAGAATTATTTCAGCTCTTGTGATGATAGGGGCTATTATTATTATCGCGTTGATTGATCAATTTTTTATCAATTTTATCGTTTTTGCGGTTTTATTGTATCTATCTTTTAGTGAAGCAAAAAAACTTTTTGCTTTAGAAAATATCTCTATTATCCCTTTGGCTATAGCTTTTATTTTGGGAAGTTTATCGCATAAAGCTTTGCTTTTTGGGATTTTAGCTTTGTTATTAGTCGTTGGATATTTGGTTTATAAAAAGGCTTCCTTAAAACCAGCTCTTATTTATATTTATCCTAGTTTGCCTATTTTAGCACTTTGGCAAGTGTATTTAGATCAGGGTATGTTTGCACTTTTTTGGCTTATCATTATCGTTGCAGCTTGTGATAGTGGGGCGTATTTTATCGGAAAACTTATGGGTAAAACTCCTTTTTCTCTAACAAGTCCAAACAAAACCTTAGAAGGTGTTATAGGTGGCTTGATTTGTGCGAGTGTTATTGGAACTATTTTGGGAGTTTTTGTTTATAGTTTTTGGCTTTCTTTGCTTTGTTCGTTTTTTGTAGCGATTTTTGCAGTGATTGGAGATTTGCTTGAGAGTTATTTTAAAAGAGAAGCAGGTGTAAAAGATAGTGGAGATCTTATCCCTGGTCATGGGGGCGTGCTCGATAGGATCGATGCGGTGATCATTGCTGCTTTTGTGATGGTTACTCTTTTATGATACTTTTTGGAAGCACGGGCAGCATAGGAGTAAACGCTCTTAAACTTGCTGCTTTAAAAAACATTCGTATTTCTGCTTTAGCTTGTGGGGATAACATCGCTCTTTTAAATGAGCAAATCGCAAGGTTTAAACCCAAATTTGTTGCCATAAAAGATTCAAAAAATAAGCATTTAGTTAAACACGATAGAGTTTTTATAGGGCAAGAAGGTTTAGAGCAAATTTTAACAGAATGTCAAGATAAGCTTTTACTCAATGCCATTGTAGGTTTTGCAGGACTTAAAAGCACTTTAAAGGCTAAAGAGCTTGGCAAAAACATAGCTTTAGCTAACAAAGAAAGTCTTGTAGTAGCTGGGAGTTTTTTGAAAGGGGCTAAATTTTTACCCGTTGATAGTGAGCATGCAGCTTTAAAATTTTTACTCGAAGGTAAAAAAAATATAGCAAAACTTTATATCACAGCAAGCGGCGGAGCTTTTTATAAGTATAAAATCAAAGATTTAAATCAAGTCAGTGTCAAAGATGCTTTAAAACATCCTAATTGGAACATGGGAGCAAAGATCACTATAGATAGTGCGACTATGGCAAATAAGCTTTTTGAGATTATAGAGGCTTATCATTTATATGATTTTAAAGAAATTGATGCTTTAATAGAACCAAGATCTTTAGTGCATGCAATGTGTGAATTTAAAAATGGAGCTAGCACGGCGTATTTTTCAAAAGCAGATATGAAACTAGCTATTTCAGATGCTATATTTGAAAAACAAGATACGCCTATTTTAGAGGCTGTTGATTTTAGTAAAATGCCTGCTTTAAAATTTCATCCAATCAGCACAAAAAAATATCCTATTTTTAAGCTTAAAAATACATTTTTAAAAGAGCCAAATTTAGGTGTTATCATCAATGCTGCTAATGAAGTTGGTGTTTATAATTTTTTAGAAAATAAAAGTGGATTTTTAGACATTGCTAAATGCATTTTTAAAGCTCTTGATCATTTTGGAGTACCTAAAATTTCAAGCATAGAAGAAGTTTTTGAGTATGATTTTAAAACAAGAGAGTATTTAAGGAGTTAAAATGAAATTTTTTTTAACAATTTTATTTTTTATAACAAGCATTTTTGCTTTAGAGCTAGACTTTAGCGTAGGAGAAAATGGAAAAAGTCTAGATGATAATAATACAGTTTTAATTTTTGGTGGAATTCAAGGTGATGAGCCTGGTGGATTTCATGCGGCAAGTTTGCTTTTGAGTGATTATAATATCACCAAGGGTAAGATTATAGTGGCTCCAAATTTAGCTTTTGATAGCATTATCAAGCGTTCGCGTGGGAATAATGGGGATTTAAACCGTAAATTTGCAAGCATTAGCCCAAAGGATCCTGATTATAAAACCGTACAACGCATTAAAGAGCTTATTTTACTTCCTGAAGTTAGTATGGTGATCAATCTTCACGATGGTTGGGGTTTTTATAAACCTACTTATATCGATGCGATGCAAAATCCTAAGCGTTGGGGAAATTCAAGCGTGATTGACACAAGTGAAATCAATGCAAGCAAATACCCTGATCTTGAAAATATCGCCACTCAAACCGTAAATAGTGTCAATTCTTCACTTGCTGATCCAAAGCATGCTTATCATCTTAAAAACACCAAAACCCAAGAGCTTGGCGATACGGAAATGCTTAAAGCTTTAACTTATTTTGTGATTTCAAATCACAAAGCCGCTTTTGCAAATGAAGCAAGTAAAAATCTGCCTGTAAATTTAAGAGCTTATTATCATCTTTTGGCAATTGAAAATTATTTAAAAACCGCAGGAATTGAATTTAGCAGAGATTTTGAACTCACTCCACAAGGGGTTGATAAAGCCATAAACCGAGAGCTTAAAGTAAAGCTTTTTAATGATAGAATTTTACTTTCTTTAAAAAATCCAAGAAAGATTATCAACTATGTGCCTTTTCCGGTAAATAAAGAGTTAAATTATAACACAAGCAATGAACTTACGGCTGTTATCGCAGAAGGAAATTCTTTTTATATCCAATATGGCAATCGTTTTCAAACAAGATTATATCCTGAGTATTTAGAATTTAGCGATGCTTTTAATGAAGTGACTTTTCAAGTTGATGGCAATGAAACCACAGTTCCTTTTGGAACCAAGGTAAAAGTAAAAGAGAATTTTCTTATTCCAAAGATAGCTAATGTGCGCGTAAATATCATAGGCTTTGATCACTCAAAAGATGAAAGTGGTATTTTAGTTCATAAAAAAAATATGCAAACACAATATTCTTTAGATATGGCAGGTAAAATTTATAGAGTGGAATTTTATGAGTTAAGAGGGGCGAATTTGCAACAACTTTTAGAAGCAAATACCAATAGCAAGTTGATCAAAAATGCTAAAAATTTGGATTTAAACACTCTTAAAATGGCAAGATCAAAAGATAAATTCTTAGGTTCTATTTTAGTGGAATTTGAATGAAAAATCTTATCCTAGCTATAGAAAGTTCTTGTGATGATAGTTCTATAGCTATCATTGATAAAAACACCTTAGAATGTAAATTTCATAAAAAAATTTCCCAAGAATTAGATCATAGTATCTATGGGGGAGTGGTACCTGAACTTGCTGCAAGACTTCATAGCGAGGCTTTACCAAAGATACTTAAGCAATGTAAAGAGTATTTTAAAAATCTTTGTGCCATAGCTGTGACAAATGAACCTGGACTTAGTGTTTCTTTGCTCAGTGGAATTTCTATGGCAAAAACCTTAGCAAGTGCTCTAAATTTACCCTTAATCCCTATAAATCATCTTAAAGGTCATATTTATAGTCTTTTTTTGGAAGAAAAAATTTCTTTAGATATGGGAATTTTGCTTGTTAGTGGTGGGCATACCATGGTGCTTTATCTTAAAGATGATGCAAGCTTAGAGCTTTTAGCAAGTACAAATGATGATAGCTTTGGAGAAAGTTTTGATAAAGTGGCTAAAATGATGAATTTAGGTTATCCTGGTGGGGTCATCATAGAAAATTTAGCAAAAAACGCCAAACTTAAAAATATCTCTTTTAATATACCTTTAAAGTATTCTAAAGAACTTGCTTTCAGTTTTTCAGGGCTTAAAAATGCAGTGCGTTTGGAAATTTTAAAGCATGAAAATTTAAATGAAGACACAAAAGCAGAAATAGCTTATGCCTTTGAAAATACAGCTTGTGATCATATCATGGATAAATTAGAAAAAATTTTTAATCTTTATAAATTTAAAAATTTTGGCGTTGTAGGTGGAGCTAGTGCAAATCTTAACTTGCGTTCGCGTTTGCAAAATTTATGTCAAAAATATAATGCAAATTTAAAACTAGCTCCTTTAAAATTCTGCTCTGATAATGCTTTGATGATAGCAAGAGCTGCGGTTGATGCTTATGAAAAAAAGGAATTTGTAAGCATAGAAGAAGATATTTTAAGCCCTAAAAATAAAAATTTTTCAAGGATATAAATGAAAAAAGCTTTTACCATATTAGAACTTGTTTTTGTGATTGTTATTTTAGGAATTTTAGCTGCTATTGCTTTACCAAAAATGAGTTCAAGTAAGGATGAAGCTGAAGTTAGTAAGTCTTTAAATAACCTTAAAACTTTGATCAACGATATAAGCATTTATACTTTAAAAAATGATCATTTAAGCTCTATAAAAACGATGAGTAATGTAAGCGGGGTTGAAAATGTTGATCTTAGTAATTTTAACGGTATAAAAGAAGTAAATTTTCGCGTAGGTGATGATAAAGAATGCTTAAAACTTGTTTTTATAAATAAAGCTGATTTTATACTCATGGGAATTTCAAGCAATGAAGCAAGTAAAAATGCTATCATCAACGCAGCCAATCAAAGCCATGAAGATTTAGAAAATATAGACTTTACAAGCTCTTCTAGTAATAAAGCTTGTGTGATTTTAAGTAAGAATGAAAATTTTAAAAACCTAGCGAGTAAAACTTATCTTTTAATAGGGGGAATGTAATGATAGTGAGTAAAACTTATGAGATCGACTCTTGTGATGATGTAGAACTTGGTATAAAAAGAGAATCAAAGCTTGAATTTAAGCTTTGTTTTGATGATGAAAAAGAAATAAAAGCTTTAGTGTTTATCATCCCTGGGCTTGGTGGAGATGCGGATGAAAATTACCGTGAACACTTGGCTGAATTTGTGGCTGGTGAGTATAATGCAGCTGTAGCTAGTGTGAATTATCATTGTATAGGAAATCGCCCGCAAACTGGATCAAGCTTTTTTATGGATGATATAGACAAACTTATTTTAAAAACAAGTTGTGAAGCTTTAAATATACAAGTTGATTTAGATAAGTTAAATTCTTTAGAAGAATTAAGCTCAACACTCAAAGAAGTTGATCACATCTTAGAAGAACAAAAAAACCAAAAATTAATTAATCCAAATTTTAAATTAAGCATTCATCTAAGTTTGCAGCCAACAAAAAACGAATATCAAAATTTTGGGATCATGCAAGCTCAAGATCTTTTAAATGTCGCACTTTATCTTAAAAAACATGCTCCTTTTGATACTATGGGGGGGG
>NZ_MJXQ01000043.1:0-1053 GCF_001762865.1 Campylobacter sp. BCW_6468 | reverse complement strand
GGGGGGGGTATACCAGTTATTATGATAGGTAGTTCTCATGGTGGGTATTTGGCACATTTAGCAGCTAAGATTGCGCCTTGGCTTATAGATGGAGTTATAGATAACTCAAGTTATGCTAAATTTCTTTGGCGTCTTGTAGGATTTGGAAAAGAAATTGATTTTATGAGATATTATTGTTTTGGAACAGCTAATTTTTTTAAACATATTTTTACTTATTGCTCTGATAAAACTTTTTGGACAAGTAATTCTAGTTTAAATAATTTTTTTTCAGTGCCAAGAAGAATGATAAGATATATCTTAGAACCAAAGCATCTTGAAATTCAGAGTAGCTATCCAAAACCATATTATACAAGCTATCATTCTTTTTATGATAAAGAAATAGCTCCACCTGATGAAAAATTAGAACTTTATAAATATTTAAAACAATTTGGATTTGACACAGAGCTTTATATGATAAAAAATCCAGATCAAATTGATGGCAAATTTATCAAAAGTTTAGAACACGGTATGGGAATGTCTATGAAAACTTTGATTTCTAAAGAATTTCCTTTAATGCTAGAAAAAATAAAACAAAATCCAAAAAAAGATTGTAAAGAAAAATGTATCTCTTATCCTTGTGAAGATTTGTTGTATCAATTTAGCGAAAAAGATGACAAAATATCACTAAAAATAGATAAATTTTAAGGAAACCCAATGACCATACTAGAAAAAAACATACAAGCTTTATTAAGTGGGGTAAATGAACCCTTAGGAAATAAACTTTTAAATTTCATACAAAATAAAACTTGCTCTCGTTTTAATATAGATGAAAATTTAAATATCTATGATAAAACTCATAATGTTTTTATGTATGAAAATTTAGAAGAAGAAATAAATTTTTTCTATCAAAGTATTTTAGAAAAAACTCATAGATATCCTTTTGCATGTATTTATGGTATAGGCAATGCTTTACTTATTAAAAATTTATCCAAACACTATAAACATCTTTTTATATTTGAAAGTGAAATCGAACTTTTTATCTTGGCTTTAAGTGTGATAGATTTGAGTGAGGAG
>NZ_MJXQ01000042.1:863-161438 GCF_001762865.1 Campylobacter sp. BCW_6468 | reverse complement strand
TTAACAAGTCCGCAATGAGCTACTTTCCCCCTGCCAGTAAGGCGTAGTATCATCACCCACGATGTGCTTAGCTTCTTGGTTCGGGATGGAGCAAGGCGTTTCCACATCTGTATAATCACGGACATTGTTATTTAAATATTCTTTGAAAAATTGAATTTAAGAATAAAACTTAATCTTTTATTCTCTTTCTTCTTTTCTTATCTTTTATCTTTGATAAGTTTTTATATAGAATACTTAAAAAACAATGTTAAGAGCAAGTTCTAATACAAACTTTACTTGAAAGATTTCTATTAAACTCTAAATATTATCTATATTCAAAGTCTTCTTAAAAACCTTAACAAGGAAGTGATGCTTTATTAAAGATAAGCCAAACGCTCTATTAGTACTGGTCAGCTAAAGGACTTTCATCCATTACACACCCAGCCTATCAAACTAGTAGTCTTCTAGAGAGCTTAGAGAAGATTCATCTTAGAGTTGGCTTCACGCTTAGATGCTTTCAGCGTTTATCCTTTCCAAACTTAGCTACGCTGCGATGCTCTTGGCAGAACAACAGCTACACCAGTGGTTTGTTCAACCCGGTCCTCTCGTACTAGGGTCAAATCTCTTCAATCTTCTTACGCCCACGGCAGATAGGGACCGAACTGTCTCACGACGTTCTGAACCCAGCTCGCGTACCGCTTTAAATGGCGAACAGCCATACCCTTGGGACCTGCTCCAGCCCCAGGATGCGATGAGCCGACATCGAGGTGCCAAACCTCCCCGTCGATGTGAGCTCTTGGGGGAGATCAGCCTGTTATCCCCGGGGTACCTTTTATCCTTTGAGCGATGGCCCTTCCACACAGAACCACCGGATCACTAAGACCGACTTTCGTCTCTGCTTGACTTGTATGTCTTGCAGTTAAGCTGGCTTATACCTTTATACTCTACGAACGATTTCCAACCGTTCTGAGCCAACCTTTGTAAGCCTCCGTTATTATTTGGGAGGCGACCGCCCCAGTCAAACTACCCACCAGACATTGTCCCACTTGAGGATAACTCAAGCTGGTTAGCTACCCAAATAAGAAAGAGTGGTATCTCAACAATGGCTCATATACAACTGGCGTCATATACTCAAAGCCTCCCACCTATCCTGCACATTCTTATCCAAGTAGCAGTGTCAAGCTGTAGTAAAGGTCCACGGGGTCTTTCCGTCTTGCCGCGGGTAGGAGGAATTTTCACCTCCACTACAATTTCACTGGATCCCTCTTTGAGACAGCTCCCATCTCGTTACGCCATTCATGCAGGTCGGTATTTAACCGACAAGGAATTTCGCTACCTTAGGACCGTTATAGTTACGGCCGCCGTTTACTCGGGCTTCGATCAAGAGCTTCGCTAATGCTAACCCCATCAATTAACCTTCGAGCACCGGGCAGGCGTCACACCCTATACATCCTCTTACGAGTTAGCAGAGTGCTGTGTTTTTGGTAAACAGTCGGGAGGGACTCTTTGTTGTAAGTTTCCTTGCTTTCGGAGTAAATCCTAATACAAAGCTAACCACACCTTATACCGAAGATACGGTGCTATTTTGCAGAGTTCCTTAAAGAGAGTTCTTCCACGCGCCTTAGAATACTCATCCCACCCACCTGTGTCGGTTTACGGTACGGGCAACATTAGCTAAACTTAGAAACTTTTCTTGGCTCGACGGCATCAGGGGTTCTTCTATCCATCCGAAGACTTCAAAAAGCCTTTCAGTTCTCGGAGTATTGTTATACGGATTTGCCTGTACAACCTCCTACGACCTTAGACTAGCACTTCCATCCGCTAGCCCCCTTAGCCCTAAGCGTCCTTCCATCGCACACTAATGTTGGTATTGGAATATTAACCAATTTGCCATCGTCTACCCCTTTCGGACTCGACTTAGGACCCGACTAACCCTACGATGACGAGCATCGCGTAGGAAACCTTGGGTTTACGGCGTTAATGATTCTCACATTAATTATCGCTACTCATGCCTGCATGCTCACTTCTATTCGCTCCAGCACTCCTTACCGGTATACCTTCGACGCAAATAGAACGCTCTCCTACCACTTAGTAAACTAAGTCTACAGCTTCGGTACTTACTTTAGCCCCGTTATATTTTCCGCGCAAAATCACTAGACCAGTGAGCTATTACGCTTTCTTTAAAGGATGGCTGCTTCTAAGCCAACCTCCTGGTTGTTTAAGTAACTTCACATCGTTTTCCACTTAAGTAAGATTTAGGGACCTTAGCTGGTAGTCTGGGTTGTTTCCCTCTTGACGACGGATTTTATCACTCGCCGCCTGACTGCTGTGATTACATATAAGGTATTCGGAGTTTGATAGGGTTTGGTACATTGGTGTATGCCCTAGCCCATTCAGTGCTCTACCCCCTTATATTACGACACAACGCTATACCTAAATATATTTCGGAGAGAACCAGCTATCACGAAGTTTGATTGGCCTTTCACCCCTATCCACAAGTCATCCCGGGGCTTTTCAACGCCTATGGGTTCAGTCCTCCACTAGTTCTTACACTAGCTTCAACTTGCTCATGGATAGATCACTTCGTTTCGGGTCTGCAGCATCTGACTAAGCGCCCTATTCAGACTCGCTTTCGCTACGGCTTCGCGTTTGCTTAACCTTGCCAGACACCACAACTCGCAGGCTCATTATGCAAAAGGCAGTCCATCACCCTGTATTGCTACATAGGGCTCTGAATGATTGTAAGCAAATGGTTTCAGGTTCTATTTCACTCTGATCACCTCAGTTCTTTTCACCTTTCCCTCACGGTACTTGTGCACTATCGATCTGGTATTAGTATTTAGGGTTGGATCGTGGTCGACCCGGATTCAGACAGGATTCCTCGTGTCCCGCCCTACTCAGGATACTGCTAGCTAAGGTTTGTTTTTCGCATACGGGACTATCACCCTCTATGGTTATACTTTCCAGAATGTTCTGCTAAACTTACCTCTTGCACATTGCAGTCCTACAACCCCCAGTGCAAGCACTGGGTTTGCCCTCTTGCGCTTTCGCTCGCCGCTACTGACGCAATCTCTATTGATTTCTTTTCCTGAGGGTACTAAGATGTTTCAATTCCCCTCGTTCGCTCCTATATAGGTAATGTATATCTCTATACATTGGGTTGCCCCATTCGGAAATCTACGGATCAAAGCTTCTTGACAGCTCCCCGTAGCTTATCGCAGTCTAGTACGTCCTTCATCGCCTTTACCAGTCAAGGCATCCACCATTCGCTCTTAGTAGCTTACCTTTTTTACCTTTTATTATTGATTCTAAAACGCATCACTTCCTTGTTAAAGTTTTTATGATAAGACTTCTTTATCTTAAGACGGAAAGCATTCAAACACTTAATATAAAACTAAATGATTTAGTCTCAACTAAGCAGTGAGTTTGAAACTTGTCTTTAATTTATAATCCTTAAATCTAATATTCTCTTTATTCATAGAAGAGAAGACAGCTAAAAGTAAGTTAAACTAAAGAAAAGATAAATAGGTTTTATCCTTTAACAAGTCCTGTAAAATTGTTTTTATTAAAACTTGCTTGTGACTCTTAACAATGATAATTAAAAAGAACATTTAGGTTTAAAACCTAAAGGAAGTATATATATTAACATAATCATTATAAATATAAATGCATAATGTATATGCTACTTATATCTATTAAAGTATATTCTTTTATAGTTAAAGATAAAAAATAAATCTAAGTATAGAGTTTATATTTTATATTTAATCTATTTTATATACTTGCTTTAGATTTTAAAGCTTCTTTATTCAAATCTTTTTTATGGTGGGCCTAACAAGACTTGAACTTGTGACCTCACCCTTATCAGGGGTGCACTCTAACCAGCTGAGCTATAGGCCCTTAATAAATGGTGGAGAATAGCGGGATCGAACCGCTGACCTCCTGCGTGCAAAGCAGGCGCTCTCCCAGCTGAGCTAATTCCCCATAAACAATTAGCTTTATCATCAATCTTTGAAATCTAAACAAGAATCAATTGAGTTTATATATTGAAGTAATAGTTGTGAGACTTATTACTTTGTACTCTAGAAAGGAGGTGATCCAACCGCAGGTTCTCCTACGGTTACCTTGTTACGACTTCACCCCAGTCGCTGATTCCACTGTGGACGGTAACTAGTTTAGTATTCCGGCTTCGAGTGAAATCAACTCCCATGGTGTGACGGGCGGTGAGTACAAGACCCGGGAACGTATTCACCGTAGCATGGCTGATCTACGATTACTAGCGATTCCGGCTTCATGCTCTCGAGTTGCAGAGAACAATCCGAACTGGGACATATTTTATAGATTTGCTCCACCTCGCGGTATTGCGTCTCATTGTATATGCCATTGTAGCACGTGTGTCGCCCTGGGCATAAGGGCCATGATGACTTGACGTCGTCCACACCTTCCTCCTCCTTACGAAGGCAGTCTATTTAGAGTGCTCGGCCGAACCGTTAGCAACTAAATACGTGGGTTGCGCTCGTTGCGGGACTTAACCCAACATCTCACGACACGAGCTGACGACAGCCGTGCAGCACCTGTCTCTAAGTTCTAGCAAGCTAGCACCCTCTTATCTCTAAAAGGTTCTTAGGATATCAAGCCCAGGTAAGGTTCTTCGCGTATCTTCGAATTAAACCACATGCTCCACCGCTTGTGCGGGTCCCCGTCTATTCCTTTGAGTTTTAATCTTGCGACCGTACTCCCCAGGCGGTACACTTAATGCGTTAGCTGCATTACTGAGATGACTAGCACCCCAACAACTAGTGTACATCGTTTAGGGCGTGGACTACCAGGGTATCTAATCCTGTTTGCTCCCCACGCTTTCGCGCCTTAGCGTCAGTTGAGTTCCAGCAGATCGCCTTCGCAATGGGTATTCTTGGTGATATCTACGGATTTTACCCCTACACCACCAATTCCATCTGCCTCTCCCTCACTCTAGACTATCAGTTTCCCAAGCAGTTTAATGGTTAAGCCATTAGATTTCACAAGAGACTTGATAATCCGCCTACGCGCCCTTTACGCCCAGTGATTCCGAGTAACGCTTGCACCCTCCGTATTACCGCGGCTGCTGGCACGGAGTTAGCCGGTGCTTATTCCTTAGGTACCGTCAGAATTCTTCCCTAAGAAAAGGAGTTTACGCTCCGAAAAGTGTCATCCTCCACGCGGCGTTGCTGCGTCAGGGTTTCCCCCATTGCGCAATATTCCCTACTGCTGCCTCCCGTAGGAGTCTGGACCGTGTCTCAGTTCCAGTGTGACTGATCATCCTCTCAGACCAGTTAAGCGTCATAGCCTTGGTAAGCCATTACCTTACCAACTAGCTGATACTATATAGTCTCATCCTACACCGAAAAACTTTCCCTACTCAACTTGTGTTAAGCAGGAGTATAGAGTATTAGCAGTCGTTTCCAACTGTTGTCCTCTTGTGTAGGGCAGATTAACTATACCTTACTCACCCGTGCGCCACTAATCCACTTCTAGCAAGCTAGAAGCTTCATCGTTCGACTTGCATGTATTAGGCACGCCGCCAGCGTTCACTCTGAGCCAGGATCAAACTCTCCATAAAAATTATAGATAGTTTAATCTTTTTCTTCAAAGAAAAAGTTATGAAAGATTAAAAGAAAAACTTTTAATCTTTTTAATTATTAGATTGAATAGATTTTACATAATTACTTATGCCTAAATCTTTCTGGCTCAATCGATCACTTATTTAGATTTCAAAGATTGACTAATAAGATTTGAATAACAATACTAAGTTAAAAGAACAAAACAAAAAATCATTTTTAAAAGAAAAGTTTTTAAATTAAAAAACAAGATTTATAAAAAAGCTTTTAGTTTATAAGACAAAAACCAAAAGAGTTAATTTATAAAATCTACTAAGCTAGTGAAACTTTATAATTTAAAAGATTTTAAGTCCTTTTTTCAAAAAAAGGAAATGAAAGTATAACCAATTAAACTTAAAAGGGGATTAAACAAAGGATTAAATAGTATAAATATTTGTGTAAGTATTTATATTAAGTATAATGGGGGCTATATTTTAGAGCACTCGTAATTTTTATTTTTTATACTAACAAATTGACTTTTAAGTGTTTTAAAATCTGGAATATAAGCATAACCGCTAAGCGTATCTATAACGATACAAAGAGCATGCTTTTTTGATAACAAACGTATAATGCAATCTGAATTATTCTTTGCTAAAGTTTTTTCATATGCATAATTGGCATTTTTTAACGGAGAATACACTCTGCCCATTTCATCAAATACTAATCTAGTAAATCCTGAACAAGATCCTTTGAATTCAACCTTTTCTATTCCGAATCTTTTTGTAAGATTAAATCTTTGTGTAGTTTTTTCATCATCTTTACTAATAACTCCACTTTGACCTGAATTCATTAATTTGTTATGATTGATTACATCAACAGCAATTTCTCTATCTATATTGATTTCAGTTTTACCTAAATTAGCATTTCCATCGCCATTTTTATCCAAGAAAATAGTATATGTTTGATCATAACCTGTGGCAGCTGATTTTATAAAATAAATCTGCCACCTACTTTTAAACCACTCTCTTTTTGCGATAGCCAACTCATCAACTCTTATACCTTCTTGCATCATGGCTAAACTTTGGGTATATTGGATATCATTAAGAATTTGTATTGCGCCTTCTAGTAAATTGTCTTTTTTTAAGTAAAGACTGCCTAAATTAAAAACTATACCTAAAATAAGAATTATAAACACAAATTCTAACAAACTGAAAGCTTTAATCATAGTTTAAAATCTGATATACTTTTTCATATTTTCCAAGTTTTACTTTAACAATTTTTTTGTCCATATCATACTTATCGGCTTGTTTTAAAGCTTTTAAATAAAACTTATTGCTATTTTTTATTCCATAAAATCGCAATCTTTTTTGCAAACTTGGGGCTGTTGCAAGCTCTAAAACATCTTGTTTTTTTAATGCTAGCGCCAATTCTTTAGTAAAATGATAATTATTGGCAAAATGACGATTTGGATTGTTTATAAAATAATACAATAATTGATTAGCGACGATTAAAAAGTAACAAAATATCAAAAAAATTATAGAACATTCTATAAAGATTTTATACCTTAATCGAAAAACTGGTAATCTCACCCTATAACTTTGCATTAAAGTTTTTATAAGCAAAGGAGTGCAAATAACACAAAAAGGCAAAAAATCATCTAAAAAAAGTTTTTGTCTTAAAGAAAGCAACAAACAAAATACAAATGTTACGCTCATTAAAAACCATAATAAATTTTTATATTTCTGAAAAGTCAAACGATAAATAGTATAAAAAAAATACGCAAAAACCAAAGGAGAAAAACATGCAGCAAAAATTCCTAAAGTATCTAAAAAATAACCTCTTGGACGACCACCTGTATCAAAACCATAAAAACTGATACTCGCTCCAAACAAAACAAGAGATAAGGTAAATAAAATAGCATTTCTTTTATAAATCCCAAAAAAGAAAAAAGTTAAAAATAAAATATTAAAAGATTTATCAACAAATAATACTATAATCAATAATATATAAAAAAGCCATTTTTTTTCATATTCGTAAGCACATAATATAGCAAGGGTTAAAAAAATCACCAAAGATGCGGCATTAACCAGTAAAGCACTTGCAACAGTACCCGGCAATAAAACAAATAACAATAAAGAAAAAAAAGCATCAATTTTAGTTTTAGTATATTTTAAAGCTAGCAAATACAAAAGCAAACAACTTAAAAAATGAAAAAATAAAAAAGGAAGCCTTAAACCAAAATCATTTTGCCCAAAAATAAAAGTTCCAAAATGAGATATATAATAAAGCAAACTATGGGAAAAAATAAGTGATTTACCCTGCTCACCAAAATAAATATCAGCTTCATCAGCACTAATACTCAGTGTTGAAATTCCATAAAGCAAAGCCAACAAATCAAGACTAAGTAAAATGATGATAAGTTTATAATTTTTGATTTTTTCCATAATGAAAATTTTACAAAATTAAACTTAAAATATCAATGCAAATCATACAAATATCAAATATCTTAAAAATTAACATCAAATTGATTTTAGTTTTTATAAGTATAATTTTAAACAAAAAAGGCAAAAATGCAAACTATTGATCAAATTTTTCAAACACAAATCGATATTAAAAAATCTACTTTCTTATCTTTTCTTTGCCCTTTTAAAGATTTTAAATTTTTAATAGAAACACTAAAAAAAGAACATCCAAAAGCCGTTCATTTTGTCTATGCTTATCGTGTTTTAAATGATTTTAATCAAATTGCAGAAGATAAAAGTGATGATGGAGAGCCTAAAGGAACTTCTGGAATGCCAACTTTAAATGTTCTAAGGGGCTATGATCTTATCAATGCGGCTTTAATCACTGTAAGATATTTTGGCGGTATAAAACTTGGTACAGGGGGACTTGTAAGAGCCTATAGTGATGCGGCAAATGCCGTGATCAATAATTCTTCTTTACTTTCATTTGAATTGAAAAAAAATATAACCATTGCTATTGATTTAAAAAATTTAAATCGTTTTGAACATTTTTTAAAAACTTATTCTTTTAATTTCACAAAAGATTTTAAGGATTGCAAAGCTATATTACATATCAAATTAAATGAAAAAGAGGAGCAAGAATTTGAAATTTTTTGTAAAAATTTTGCACCTTTTGAAATAGAGAAATTATAAATTCTTGCAAGTAAATACAAAAGCTCCAAAATGGAGCTTTTGATTAAATTGCGTTCAATAAATCATTTAACAAAGTATTATTCTTACTTTGTTCATTTGCACCTTGTTGCGCAAGATCATTGTGAACGCTAGCACTTTGAGCTCTCATAGACAACTCGCCTTCATTTTGTCTAAAACGATAAGCGTAAACATTTGACATTTGAGCATAATTACTTAAATTTGAATTTGAGTTTTGCGCATTGCTTTGAAAACTATTGCTAGAATTTAAAGCATCTCCGCTTGACTTCTCATCCGCCTTATTTAATATATCCATAAAATCAGAATTTCCAGATGAAGAATAATCTTCAACCTGTTTATCCACCTGTTTATACTGACCACTAATAGCATCGTATTCATACGAGCTGATCGTTCTATAATTTACCTGCATAGTTTTCTCCTTTCAAAATATGCAAAAACTATACAAGCAAAAAGTATTCCTTTTTTTATGTAAAAATTAATGTTTTTCAATCATGATGAGTAGGCAAATGCTCCACATCAAGCTCATTATTGGCTATAAATTCTTCCTTGGCTTTTTTACAGTTTTCATCACGCATTTTGCGGTATTCATTGCGAATCGTGATTTCTTTATCGCTTAGAGGTCTATCTTCTAAAAAACTGATATGAAAATAAGTATCATCGCTCTTTGAATAAGTTTTATAAAAATCTATATAATCAAAATAATCCTTGCCATTATCAAACTCTACGACTTCTTCTATATAAATCGTAGGCCCAAAACCCTTGTGATTTTGCGTATAGTGCCCAAAACCTGCGCTGTATTGAATTCTAAATTTAGCCATCATTTTCTCCTAAAAATTCTTGATAAGTTCCACGAAAATCTGTAAGCTTACCATTTTCTAAATGCCAAATTCTATTAGCAAAAGCAGAAACTAACTCCCTATCGTGGCTGATACAAAGCACTACACCTTTGAAATTATACAAAGCTTCACCTAATGCAATAATACTTTCAAGATCTAAATGGTTATCAGGTTCGTCTAAAAGCAAGAAATTCGGACGCTCTAGCATTAAACGAGAAAGCATTAAACGATGTTTTTCACCCCCACTTAAACTTGCTGCCATTTTTTCTTGATCGCTGCCACTAAAAAGCATTCTACCTAAACACTTGCGGATTTCATCTAGATCTTTAAATTTTTCACTCATCAGCCATTCATAAAGTTTCAAATTTTCACAAATTAAATTACTTGCATCTTGAGGAAAATATCCAAGCTCTATAGTTGCCCCAAGATGTATAGATCCACTATCTGGATTTATAGCATTGGCGATGATTTTTGCCAAAGTACTTTTGCCCACACCATTTGCCCCGATCAAAGCGATTTTATCATTTTTTTCTATTTTTAGCTCCAAATTTGAAAACAATTGTTTATCATAAGCCTTGCCTATACCTTTAAATTCTAAAACTTCATTACCTATTTCACGATTGGTTCTAAAAACTATGCTAGGATCTCTACGGCTTGAAATTTTAATCTCTTCAAGCTCTAGTTTTTCAAGTGCCTTAGCACGGCTTGTGGCTTGTTTTGCCTTAGAAGCATTTGCGCTAAAACGGCGAATGAAATTTTCTAATTCTTCTCTTTCTTTTAAGGTTTTATCACGTTTAAGCTCAGCTTGTTTTGCCAAAAGCGTTGAAGCCATATACCAATCATCGTAATTTCCCGCAAAATCACGAATTTGTTTAAAATCCACATCTAAAATCCTTGTGCAAATTTTATTTAAAAAATGTCTATCATGAGAGATAACAACCAAAGTTCCTTCATGTCTTAAAAGCTCATTTTCAAGCCAAAAAATCGCCTCTAAATCAAGGTTATTTGTAGGCTCATCTAAAAAAAGCACATCCGCACCCAAAAACAAAACTTGAGCTAGTAAGACTTTAAATTTATCCGCACTTTGCAAGGTGCTCATCAAAGCATCAAAATCTTTAATCTTTAAAGAACTTAAAATTTTTTCACAACGCGTTTCACAATCATAATTTGGATCTTCTTCAGCCGTTATTATCTCAAGCTCACCTAAACGCTCATTGATCTCATCTGTAAATTCCTCGCTCATATAAAGCTTTTCTTTTTCTTTTAAGGTCTCATATAAACGCTTATTTGCACACATCACTGCATCTTTGATGGTGTAGTTTTCAAAAGCAAATTGATCCTGTCCTAAAACTGCGATTTTTAAACCTTCATCAAATACTATTTCACCACTACTCGACTCAATTTCTCCTGAAAGAATTTTCAAAAAAGTCGATTTTCCCGCACCATTAGCACCGATAAGTCCGTATCTTTGTCCTCGAACAAGTTTTAAATTAACATTTTCAAATAAAAGCTGATTTGCAAAACGCATAGTAAGATTTTTTACTTCAACCATGATTTTCCTTAAATTTTTTACTTATAAAAATTTTTAAGAAATTGTATCAAAAAAAGACTTGAAATTAATTAAGTATAAATTTTATATAGACAATGAAAATAAAATTTCATTGTCAAAATAAATTAATAATCTAAAAGTTCTACAAAAACTTGCTTTTTATCATCACTAAATCTAGCACTATAAGAAATTTGAGTTTCGCATTCCCCTCCATCAAATAAAACTCCTTTTAAAGTACCTCTTGAATATTTTTCTCGCATTTCATTAGGCATTTGTGGATAAGTAAATTTTAACTGACCCATACAAAAACTAGTTTTTTTATCCTTGCTATCTTTGGTTATAAAACTTTCAAAAGAAGTATAAACCACTTCATTGGCATAATCTTTCAAATCAAGCAAAGGTTTAAAATGCGCCCTTAAAACCCCAAGCGTATCTGTAGATAATGCAGCCTCTAAATCCCTTATATCCATACCATTAGAATTTATCCTTAACGCCCTTAAGGATTGTTCATTTAAACCGTATTCAACATAAACCCATTCATCATTATCCAAAATACTTTTTAGTGTAAGCTTAACATCTTCATCATCGCATTTTGGCTTATTGTTAAAACATCCTGTAAATAAAAAAACAAACATCAAACTTAATAAAATATTTTTCATTATTTCTCCATTATTATTTTAATAAATTCTATGATTTCATCATTTTTAGCACCATCTTGCCCCAAAAGACTTTTTAGTAAATCCGAGCTAAGCTGTGGAGGAAATATAAGATAAGAATTTATTGGAAAACCATTTGATTTTAAGCCTATGCAAAATTGTTCATCTTTATTTGTGTATGCTTTTCCTGCAACAATTTGATAGGTATCTTTCTCATAAAGTAAGGTAGGCTCTACTTCAAAAGGTGTATATTTTTCACTCATTTTCATCTCCATTCTTTCATTGGTTTTAAAATAAAATAATCATCACTGTATGATATTTGCAATTTTTTCATAATTTTGTTTGCGAAGTTTTTTACCTACTAAAAACATATCTACAATCCACCAAATAGTCCAATTGACTATCACTAATATATATGCTATGTTCTGCAAAGATTTACTTGCAACAATATTAAAAATTATTGGAATAATCACAAATGCTAAACGCACAAAACCTAAAACCATATCACCTATCATAAAACGCCCTACTCCAAAAGGGCCAAATAAAAAAGTTCCTACCCAAAACACCAAAGCAGGGCTTTTTAGTTTAAGCATAGGAAGTTGATTTAACACATCTTTTTTTCTTTCTTCGCTTAAGCGTTCAAATTTTTCTTTTAGCGTAATTGCCGCTAAACCATCTCTTGGTAACTTATCGCCAATATTAGAAAGAACTGAATTAAAATCCATAACTTCTCCTTGAAAATTAAAAAATATCTCGAATTATTCCATACTATAACTTAATTAATATTGAAATATTAAATATATTTTATATAAAAGATTGAATATTTCAAGTGTTTTTAATAAAGAAATTTTAATGTAAAATTTTTTAAAGGCTAAATTTTTAAGGTAAAAAATGACAAAAAAGAGCAAGCGTGATATGGCATATGAACTAGACATTGATGTTAGCACTTTATATAATTGGAGAAAATATAAACCCAATTTATATCGTATTGTTATGCTTGGCTTTAAATTTGATGAACTTTTAGAAAATAGCAAAAAAACTCATGAAGAATTGCTTCATATAGAACAAACCATACAAGATGAAATTGCTAAATTTAAATAAAACCCGCTTTTAAGCTTTTTTCTATACAATTATCACTTTTATTAAAATCAAGGATTTGAAATGTTTTTATTAGATTTTTTAATATCATTGAGTTTTATTTTTGAAATTTCAGCTCTTGTGCTATCCTTTTACTTTAAAAATTCAAAAATTTTCTTTTTGACTTTAGTATTACTAGGAGCTAAGCTGCCTTATTTTTATACAAGTTTTTTTCAAGCTAATTTATTTGTGGCTTTGTTTTTACCTATGATTTTTACTCTATTTTGCCTTGGAAAACATCATGTTTTAATTTTAAATAAAAAAAATATCGCCTCAATTACAACCCTTATTTTTATAGGCGTTTTAAGCATCATTTTACCTAGAAATACTACTTTCAATAGCGCTGGTTTAGAATTCCATTTTATTACATTAAATTTTTTTAAACCTGTGAGTGAATTAGGATTTTTATTTTTTTTAGTCGGCTTAATACTCATTTTTATCAAAACTTTTAAAACTAAAGAATATTATCTTCTTATCGCATTTTTTGCTGCATATTTTCAGTTTTTATTCCAAGAAGGAACAGGAATAAGATATTTTGAATTTGCAAGTTTGGTTTTTTGTTTTTATCTTTTAAATCACGCTTATAGGTTAGCTTTTTTTGACACCTTAACAAAGCTACCCAATGAAAAAAGCCTTACACGCTTTACAAAAGGAAAAAACAACTATATCATTGCCTTGCTTCATTTTAATGAACTAAAAGATACCAAAGAAAGCTATACCAAACTCATTTTAAAACAAATTGCAAAAATTTTAAAACGCTTTAGAGCAAAAATTTTTATCGTAGAAAATGATTTTATTTTAATTTTTAATGATAAAAATCAAGCTTTAAATCATCTTGCTTTTTTAGAATCCACCTTGAAAAACACGGAATTTAATTTAGAAAATGAAAATTTTAAACCGGATTTTAAATTGATTTGGCAAGAAAGTGAAGAAAATTTGGATAAAAATTTACAAAGTCTAAGAGCAAGACTCTTAGACTAAAAAATTATTTTTCGTTCGCTTCAACTTCGATATTTAAATTAATATCATCACTTAAAGTAATAGTTGAAGTACTTGTTGCAAATTTAAAATCAGAGCGTTTGATTTTTCCATTTAAAGAAAATCCTATTTTTTCTTTTCCATCTTTGCCTTTAGCTACACCGCCGATTTCAGCATCTAAAACGATATCTTTAGAAACTCCAGCTATAGTTAAAGTTCCTGTCATTTTGCCTTTTTCATTATCGATTTTTTCATATTTTTTCATTGTAAAAGTCATATCAGGATATTTTTTTGCTTTGAAAAAATCATCTTGTTGTAAGTGATTATCTCTTGTTTGATTTTCTGTATTTACAGATGCGATTTTTATAGTTACATCAAGCTTTTTAAATTCAGCACTCGCAGGATCAAAATCAATCACCGCAGAATAATCTTTGAAATTTCCTTTTACATTGCTAATTTGTAAATGTTTGATTTTAAAACCTACATCTGTATGTGCTTTATCTAAAGTATATTCTTTAGCAAACAAACCTGTGCTTAACAAAGACACCGCAACCAATGAACTCAATAAAACTTTTTTCATTTTTTTCCTTTTTTATAGTAATTTTCAATATAAAAATTTTATTAGATAAAACATAACAAATCATTAATAAAAATCAAAAAATTTTACTATTTAAAAATTTTACAAATTCTTCAAATTTAGGCAAATCAAGCTTTATTGTTTCTCTTTGCTGTTTTCCCCACATACACTCTGGAAAAAACGCATCTTCTTTAAATCTTGCCATAACATGAAAATGCACCCTTGGCACATAATTTGCAAAAGAGGCGATATTGATTTTTTCAGGTTTGTAAAATTCTATCATAGCCTTTTCACAAAGTAAAATTTTTTCAAAAAGTTCCTTTTGCAACTCTAAAGGACAATCGCTAAATTCTTTATAAATTTCTTTAGTAAAAATTTTAAGCCAAGGCACTTGAGCCTCCTCTTTCTCTATATAAATCAAATCATTTTCATAAATCATTACATTCCTTTGAAATTGTATTTATGATTATTTTACAAAATTTATCAAATTTTTAAGTCAAAATGCGTTAAAATTCCTAAAAATTTAAAAAACAAAAAGGAGGATAAATGCAAATTAGTTCAAGTTATAACTCTTATGATTACTACTCTAGCAAACCTTCTTTTGATAAAACAAATCAATCTGATTCCACTCAAAAAGATGAAAAAAATCTTAGTGAAAATAAAGATGATAAAGAAAAAAATGGCGAACAAACCCAAATGGTTAATGGCGTAGAGCTAAGCCAAAAAGAAGTAGCTCAAGTTCGCGAACTCCAAAGTATCGATAGAAATGTAAAGGCTCATGAAGCTGCGCATCAAGCAGCGGGTGGCGGCTTAGCAGGTGCTGCAAGTTTTACTTATACAAGAGGCCCTGATAATCAAATGTATGCTACAGCGGGTGAAGTTCCTATCAGCATGCAAAAAGGAAACACACCAGAAGAAACTATAGCCAATGCAAGACAAATCGCAGCAGCAGCTATGGCTCCTGCTGATCCTAGCCCACAAGACTATAAAGTTGCAGCAAATGCTGCAAAAATGGAATTTGAAGCAAGAGCTGAAGCAATGAAGCTTAAAGCCGAAGAAGCCAAAGAAAAAGAAGAAGAAAATAAAGAAAAAGATGACAAAAATTCAGAAAATAGCTTAGAAAAAACAGATAAAGATTCAAAAAACAACGATAAAAATTCAAATTTTGATAAAGACTTTAAAAATTTTGTTGCTAGAACTTATCAACAAAACTCACAAAATAACGACATTAAATTCAATATCGCATCTTAAAATTCTTAATTTAAATAAAAAATTTCCTTATAAAAACGATGACTTGAATTTGTATGTTAAGATATTTAACATTTTTTCTTTTTTATAATTTAAATTTTTGCATTTTCAAGCTTTTATATCTATACTTTTTGGTGCAGAATTTAAAGAAAGAATTTTATTAAATTCTCCTGCATCATCATCACTAAATTTCACACCAAAAAGAATTTCCAATTCTTTACTAGTGCTAAATTTACCTTCTAATAGTTTTTTTACAAGCTCGTTTCTTGTATTATCATCTTTGTAAGTTTCTTTGTTTTTACTTTCTGCTTGTATAGGTTTGAAAGCTTCTTTGTCTTCTTTTTGATTGTTTTTATTAGTTAAGAACCTATCTATATCTTCTTGAGTAAGTGGCTTACCAAGTTCATTAAAGAATTGTTTTTCTCTTTGTGCCCTTTCAGCACCCCATATTTTCTCAAATTCATTCATACTTGTAAGAGTTTTTAAAAGATCAACTTTTCGTTTATGAAGTGCGGACAAATCTACGCCTTCTGTAAGATAGTCTGTGCCAAATTTATTAAGTATTTTTATTTCATCCTTGCTTAGTCTATCTTCCATATATCTTTTATATAAAGAGTTTTCTACTTCTTTTACATCAGGAGATCCATTATAGCCATTTTCTTCTTTAAATTTTTCAAGATCTCCAAATTTTTTTATTATGGATTCATAATAAGCATCATCATCATTTTTAAGCACAGCTTTTTTATTGCTTGTGTTATTATTTGGATAATTGATATTTGTATATTGAGTATCAAAATTTACCATAGAAAACCCTTTTTTTATGATATTTTATTAAAATAATCTTGGATTCCAACCACCAAGAGCAGACTACATTTGCCTTTTTGTATAATTGTAGCTCGAATAAGAATTTATACCATTAATCATTTTTGCCTTCCTTGATATTATACTATATCGGAAGAAAATTAAAAATTTATAATCTTGAGAGTTTTCAAAAACTCTCAAGTTATTATCAAGCTAAGCTTTTTCCACTTTTATGATACTTTAAAATACCTTCAGCACAGCGATAAGCCAAAGCTCCTACAGTATCAGTTGGATTATATCCACTATTGTGTTGGAAATTTCCTGCTCCTACAACAAAAAGATTATCCGCATCCCAGTGTTGTAAATAAGTATTAACCACACTAGTTTCTCTATCTGCACCCATGGTTGTTCCACCTGTGTTATGAGTAGATTGATAAGGCACAACGCTATAATCCTTAAGATAAGCACCTTTTTTGATTGATTTTACTCCTTGCATTCTTTTTGCTACCTCAGCTGTTTTATCTGTGATAAATTTATGCAAAGCTCTATCTTGATCGGTGAAATTATAAGTTAAGCGTAAAAGTGGCATACCAAAAGCATCTTTATAAGTTGGATCAAGACTTAAATAATTATTCTTATGAGGCAAAGAAGCACCTTGTCCTGCTACGGTAATAGCTCTTGTGAAATTATAGTTTAATGCTTTTTTAAATTCAGCACCCCAAGTTGGAGCTCCTGCTGGAAGTGGGGCTGATTGTATAGGGCGAGTTCCAAGCTGAACGCTATAAATCATAGCTCCATGAAGGAATTTTTCCCTAGAATGATCAAAATTATCTCCGTTAAAATCATCACTCGTAGTTCCCAAAGCACCTGAACCCATGAAGGTGTTAAATTGCTCATCAAAGAAAGCTGTTGTACCCATGTTCATTTGATAACAATAATTTCTACCTAAAGTTCCTTTACCTGTTTTTGGATCGTATTGCTCACCTATGTTGCTTACCATTAAAAGCTTAGCATTGTTAAACATATAACTTGTAAGCACAACTATATCAGCAGGTTGAATATACTCTTTCATCGTTCTAGTATCGACAAATTTTACCCCCGTTACTTTTCCGTCTTTTTTAAGAATTTGCGTTACATTGCTATAAGTGCGTATAGTGTATTTACCTGTGCTCATAGCCTTTGGAATTACTGTGTTTAAAGGACTTGCTTTTGCGCCATACTCACAACCAAAACGCTCACAATACGCACAGTATTGACAAGGAGCTAAATCTTGACCATCAGGGTTTGTATAGCCACCTTTAGAATTTGAAGCTGGCAAACGATAAGTGTGTAAATTTGAACTTTTTGCTGCACTTTCAAATCGTTTAAGCATTTTAGTATTTTCAAGAGGTTCTTGTGGATAAGGACTGGATCTAAAAGCTCCCATTTTTTCCGCTAAAGGATTTGGCTCACCTGATACCCCACAGGTTTTTTCAAATCTATCATAATAAGGCTCCATATCCTTATAAGTCACACCCCAATCTTGCAAGGTATAATCATTACCTAATTTATTACCATATCTTTGTTTGCTTAGGGTTTGAATTTCAAAATCATAAGGCATAAACCTAAAAGTCCAACCATTCCAATGCACCCCTGCACCGCCAACATTATTACCCAATAAAAACGAACCCATTTTACGATAAGGCAAGGCTAAACCACTAGGATCATGGCGAAAAGTCACAGTGTCTTTCGAGCAATCTTGCATCAAACCATAATTAATCCCGTATCTCCACTCATCATGGATAAAATTAAAATTTTCAGTACTTTGCATATGTCCGCGTTCTAAACTAAGTACATTCAAACCTGCTTTAGTAAGCTCTGCAGCCACTATACCTCCAGTCCATCCTGCCCCAACTGTTACCACATCTACTTTTTTTAATACTTCAGCCATTTTAACTCTCCATATCTGCTAAACTCATAGGTTCAATGTTAAAAAATTCATCACTTGCAATTTTATCCACATAGCTCATTTGTGCGCCTGGATATTGCATCATTCTCCAACCATTTTTATTATCATTTCCGCCATAAATTGGATCAGCTAAAACTCCAGCTACTGTCATATCTCTTAAAAGAGTGAAAAAATAAGAAGATTTAAAACCCGTAGTTTGAATTTTTCCTTTTTCAAAATCGCTTAGAATTTTATCCTGATCTCCACCTTTAAGCAGAGAAAAAGATTTTTTATAACGCTTTTGAGCATTTTCTTCAAGAGCATGCACACCTTCTAAAAAAATATCTTTGCGTTGCATAGGAGTTTGATAGCCTTGTTCAGCTTTACCCTCAATGAAAGGTCCTTGCATATATTCTCTATCATTATAACCATAAGCACTAGCTAGCTGATTATCGATAAAATAAGGTACGCCTAAACCTATAGCTCCTTCTCCTTGCTCATCTTTAGGATAAATTCTTTCACAGGCTGCACTTAAGGTATCAAATTCAGTTTGAGTTTGAAAAAACATTCTACCTCTAACTTTATTTGATTTTCCTTGTGAAGCTTGATGCGAATGCGTAAGTTCTGCTGCCTTTAAAACAGCACCGCCACCTATAGTACTAGCTGCTACTACAGAACCACCTAAAAGCCCTAGTTTAAAAAAGCTTCTGCGATCAATAATATTGTCTTGCATTACTTCTCCTTGATAATAATTTAAACAAGACTATATTAGCCCTATTAATATAAATTTAACTTTAAAAAGCGATAAATTTTGTGTTATTCTTAATTTTATTTAAGAATATCTTTGAAAGTAATGAAAATAGAACTTTTAATAAAGCTCTATATCTTTAGAATTAAGTTCTTTATAAGCTGCACAAGCTTCTTGATGTTTTTGATCACAAGCCATACCAAAATATCTTTTTGCCTTTGTTAAATCTTGTTTTTCTAGTTGATTATAGCGTCCTAACAAATAACAAGACTCACCAAAACCTAAAGTGCAAGATTTAGAATAAAAAGCAAGGGCAGATTTTACACTTGCTTTAACAAGCTCTCCTTTATCATATAAAGACCCTAATTGATAACAAGCTCTTGCATTTTTTAAATCACAAGATCTTTTATAAAAACTTGAGGCCATTTGTCCATCTTTTTCTTTTTCATAAAATAAAGCTATATTATTACAACTTAACGATTCTCCTAAAGTACAAGCTTTATTAAAAGCCAAAAGAGCTTCATTTTTATAACCTTGATTTTGCAAAAGCAAAGCCATATTAGAACACGCACTTGCTAAACCTAATTTGCAAGCTTTATCATAAAATTTATAAGCTTGATTTAAATCCTTACTCATACCCTTAGCACTTTCGTACATAAAAGCTAAAGAAAAACAAGCTTTAGAAATATCTTTTTCACAAAGGCTTTTAAAAATTTCATAAGCTTTATCAAATTTATTTGCTTCATAAAATTTTAAACCTTCTTCTAATTCACTTAATGCAAGTAATGAATTAAAAAATAAAAATAAAGCTAAAAATATTCTCATCAATCTTCCTTTATACTTTCTCTAACATTTAAAATCTGTACTCTTCTTTTTCGAAGTTCTGCTTTTTTAAGATCTAAAAATTTACTTTTTTCTTGGATTAAAATTTGACTTTGTTCTAAAAAATTTTTTGCAATTTTTGTCAAAATAGGCTTATTAATAAGCAAAGCTTCAAACTCATAAACATTTAATTCATTTAAAACTCTTTCATAAATTTCACTTTTTTTGGGATAAAAAAGTACAAATTCAGAACTATCAAGCTCATAAAGAACACGGCTTTCATTGATTTTACGACTAAAAAATGCAAGGCTTAGTTTTGTAGCATTTTCATAATTTGTAAAAGCCTTAAGATTTAATTTTTCAAAAAATAAATCAAGTTCTAAAATACTTTTAAATAAAAGCTCTTTAAAATCTTTCAAAAAGTACTCATCACTTGCATTGCAAAAAGCTCTTAATTCACTAAAATTTTTATCACTTTGGAAAATATGATCTTTTTGTATGTTTGAAAATTCTGCTTTAAAAAGTAAAATTTCTCTCTCGAGTATGTTTATAAAGCCTTTTAATTTCATCTTGATTTCTTCAAAAGATTTATAAAGTTCATTTTTGATTTTTTTAAACTCTTTACTCATTGCATCACTATTGTAAAACATCGCCAAAAAAGCATCGTCACTTGAAATATAAGGTGCTTTATAATCATATCTTGTGTATAAATCTTTCTTTAAAAATCCTTTGCTTTCTTTGTAAAAATAAGCATCTTTTTCCTTAACACTTGCAAAAATTTCACTAGAAATTCTTTCGCTAATGCTTTTAAGCTGTTCTAAAATCTGATGATTTAAAATTTCAATCTCTTTTAAAAAAAATTCATACGCTAAAAGTAAATGCTTTTCATAACTTTGAAATTGATTTAATAAACGATCAAAAATACCTACAAAAAGTTGATTTTCATCTTCTAAAATTTCGCATAAATTTAAAATTTTTCTTTTAACAAATTTTTCCTTTAAAGCTGTTGTATCTAGCTGAGTTAAAAAATCAAGCAAAGATTGAAAATTAGATTTTTCATAGCTTTGCTCATCTTTAGCTTCTTTGCAAGAAATGGCAATAAGCTCATCAAAATATTTTAAAAATATACTTTTTGCATAATTTAAAACATTATCTAGCTCTTCTGTGTTTAATTTATCTTTTTGATTTAATACACAAATGCTATTTTCTCCTAAAAGTTCTAAATTTGCTTTTATGGCATCTTCTTCACTTTTTTTACCTGCATTATCAATTAAACTTAACCAAATCGCCCCATGAATATTTTTAAGCTCATCAAAAGTTGTTAAAGTATCATTTTCATTTGCATTTAAACCTGGAGTATCTACAAGAGTGATTTTTTCAAGTAAAGGAATGGGTGCAAAAATATGCAAACTTTTTGCTTGTTTTACTTCATTTCTTTGATCCGTATAAAAGGCTAATTTTTCTATATTTGTGATAATATCACTTCTATCTTCAAATTCTACTCTTAAAAAATATTCTTTTGCATAGCGTAAAAAAGTAGGTTTAAAAGTAACAGGAACAACACCCGTAGGCAAACAATCACGCCTTAAGATCAAATTTAGCAAACTTGATTTACCGCTTGAAAACTGCCCTATAATAGCGATATTAACATTCTTATCCAAAGAAAACACAAGCTCTTTTAATTCATTTTCTAAAGCATAACTTGCGTGCATAAAAGGCTCATTAAGTTCCTTGCAAAGCTCTTGAATACGCCCTTTAAAACTATCATCAAAACTCACACTATAAGTATTTTCATAGGCTTTTATAAAATCATTTAAAAGATTAATCTGCATTTAAAAGCCCCATTTCAAGTTGTTTTAATTTTTCAATTTTTTCTAAATTTTCTTCAAAAGAATTTAAAATATTAATATCTTGATTTTTCAGACTCTGTAAAACTTTTTCAAAACTTTCTAATTTTGATTTTTGATTTTTTTCATAATGTTTTAATTTATCATTTAAAAACTCAAAAAATGCTCCATTGATATTTAAAGAATTTAAAATTTCGCTCATTTTAAATTCTTTAAAAGTATCAAAAATAACCATATCTAAATTCGTTTCAAGCTCATATAAATCTGATTTTAAATTGCTTAATTTTTCAATTTTCAATCTTAAAAGTGCAAATTTTTCACTTTGAAAAATACTATCTATATTTTTTGAAATTCCATCTTTAAAACCTTCAAAACCATTATCAAAATCATCTTTTAAAAAATCATATTTTAAAGACAAATTTGTTTTAAGCTCCTCGATTTTTTTAATATTTTCAAATTTAATTTCTCTTAAAATATCATTAATCCCATCTTTTGTAGTAATATCAACTATATTTAAAATACGAGAAAGATTAAGCTTTTGTGCATTATTTTTTAAATATTTAAACTCATCTATCAAGCGTTCTTTTAATTTTTTAGCCAAAAGTAAAACAAGATTATCTATACCATTATCTATATTTTTAAGTTTTACAATGAAATTTGAAATTTCATCTTGTGCTTCTTTTAATAAGATATTTTGCTTTTGAAGTTCAAGTAAAAGCTTTTGATTTTCTTCACTTACACCTTGTTTATTCTCCTTAATAAGACGATTTTGCATTTCATATTTGCTTAGAATATTTTTAAGTTCCAAATGTAATTCTTTTTTGTAAGCTCTTAAGGCAATCTTGCTTTTTTCTCCTGCATAAAGCTCGTTAAAAAGATAGTTTTCAAATTCTTGCATACCACTTTTTTGCAAACTTTCCTTAGGTGCTAAACCCTTATAAAAATCACTTGCCATTTTAGCACTCACACATAAAAAATCAATCTTTTCCACCAAATTTTCATCTAAATCCACAAGTCTTGATTTTAAGCTTTCTTTGGTATAAACAATGACTTCTTCTAAATCCTTTTTGCTTAACAAATCCGCTTTAGTTAAAACAATTAAAAACTTACTCAGCCTTGAATTTAAAAGACAATGCACCAAAAAGTCTGCATCTTTTTGAGTTAAGCTTTGAGAAGCATTCATTAAATGAATTAAAAAATCACTTTCTCTAAGATACTCATTTGTAACAATTTCTCTTTGGACTACAACATCATCAAGCCCTGGAGTATCAACTATGGAAATATTATTTTTTAAAAAATCTAAATGACTTTTAATTTCTATTTTTTTAATTAAAGCTGAAATTTTATTTTTAGCTGAACTGAAATTTTTAAGTTCACAAAGTGCGATATTTTGTATTAAAGGTTTATCCTTGATAAAATCCTCTATATTTACACTCTTATCCAGCTTGTCAATAAATTCTTTTAAATCTGCATTAAAGTGCGAACTTTCAAGTATATTTTGCCATTCTTTTTTATCCCAAAAATATATCTTTGCTTCTTCACTCTTACCATAGCTTAATACTGTTAAATTAGCTGTTTCAGGTATGTTTGAAACCCCTAAAAAATCTTCTTTTAAAAGAGCATTTAAAAGACTTGATTTTCCTGCATTCATCACGCCAGTGATGGCTATATTAAACTCTAAATTTTGAAATTTTTCCAAAGTTTTTTGAAGTCTTGATTTTAAATTTTCATCAAAACTTAGCTTTTGAAGCTCTAAATTAATGGTGTTTAATTCTTTAAAATCATTTTGAAATAAAGCTTTTTGATCTATACTTTGAACTTTTTCTTGTGAAATAAAATCAAGCATTTCGGTATTTTTTGAAATTTTTTCTAAAATTTTTAGAGCCTTAAGCAAATCTTGCTTTGAAATAAAACCTGATTTAAAAAAATTTAAAATACAAATTTGAGCATTTTGTATACTAAAAATATCCACTCTTAAATCAATTTTTTTGCAAAGCTCTTGAAATTCTTTTAAGAGAAAATATCTTTCATAATTGTCTTTATTGACACTTAAAATAATCGCACACTCGGCCGTATCAAGTTTGCTTTTATCTTGAAATTTAGCATCAAAATTTAAAAATTGAAGTTCATTTTGCCAAATTTTTTGGAATAATTCTTTCATAATCTTCCCCTTAAAAAGGGGAAAGATTTATTTATTTCTTTGAGCGACAAGTTGTCTTCTCATGTAAGCGATTTTACTTTGTAAAGGTAATTCTTTAGGACAATTATCTTCGCAAGCAAGCAATGACATACAACCAAAAACACCATCATCATCGCCCACTAATTCATAAAAATCTTCCACACTTCTATGGTCATGCGGATCTTGTAAATATCTAGCTGTTCTTAAAAGTCCTGTAGCAGCTATGAAATTTGGACGCATAAGTTTAGTTGCACAAGAAGCTACACAAATTCCACACTCTATACAACGATCAAGTTCAAAAGTTTCATCCGCAACCTCCGGCTCAATACGTTCTTCAAGTTTAGAAATATCAGTTTCTTTTTCGTTATGCACCCAGCTTTCAACGCGTTTACACATGTCTTCAAACCACTCTCCTGTATTCACGCTTAAATCTTTAATATGTCTAAATGCAGGCATAGGCATAAGCTCTATCACTCCATCAGGATAATCTTTAGTTAAAGTTTTACAAGCAAGTTTTGGCACTCCATTAATCATCATTGCACAAGATCCGCAAATCCCTGCACGACAAACAAAGTCAAAACTCAGATCCGCATCCATTTTTTCACGGATCAAAGTCAAACATACAAAAACCGTCATAAAAGGAGTTTCTTCAAGCTCATAAGTCACAAAATGTGGTTTAGAAATTTTGCTTAAAGGATTATATTTAAATGCCTTTATTGTCAATTTTCTACTCATAATCAACTCCTATTCTTTGGTTTGGTGCTTTATATTTAGCTTGTAATTCATAAGGCATTAAAGCGTTTTGAATTTCATAACGACCTTTGCCTTCAGCTTCCATTTTTTCACGTATTGCATCCACTTCAGCTTGGCGTTTTTCACTTAAAGGATTTTCTATAATATTTCCTTTAGCTCCATATCCACGGAATGCTGGTGGAATTTCCATTTTCATAATATCAAGCTCTTCATATTCTATGCGTGGTAAGGTTTCGCCTTCTACCCAAAAAGTATTGGTTCTTTTCATCCAATTTAAATCATCTCTTTTTGGATAATCTTCCCTATAATGCGCCCCACGACTTTCTGTTCTTAAAAGCGCTCCATAAGCTACGCAAAGTGCTATTTTTAACATTCTTGGCACTCTATACGCTTCTTCAAGCTCTGGATTTGCACAATCAAGTTCTTTACAATGTACTTTAACATCTTGAGAATCTTTATAAAGTTTTTCAAGTTCATCTACTGCTTCTTTCAAACCTTCACCTGTTCTAAAGATGGCCACCTTATCCCACATAATTTCTTTCATTCTATTTTTAATTTCAAAAACATTATATTTACCTTCTTTATCTACTAAAGATTTTAAATATTGATACTCTTTAGTTAAGAAGTCTTTTACTACATTTGTGTCAATTACTTCACCATTATTTTTACAATAATCTGCAAAATAATCTCCCACTATCATACCTGCTACAACAGTTTCAGCACATGAATTTCCACCTAAACGATTAAATCCGTGCATATCCCAGCAAGCTGCTTCTCCACAAGCAAAAAGTCCGTTTAACCATTGACTTTCACCTGTTGGTTTAGTTCTAATTCCACCCATAGAATAATGCTGCATTGGAAGAACTGGCGCCCAACCTTTTGGACCTTCATCTGCTGGATCAATACCATTGAAAGTTTTGCAAATATCTTGTACATCGCGGAGATTTTTTTCCACATGAGCACGACCCAATATAGAAATATCAAGCCATAAATGATCCCCATAAGGACTTTTTACACCTTTACCTTTGCGAATATGCTCCATCATTCTACGACTTACCACATCACGGCTTGCAAGTTCTTTTTTCTCTGGTTCATAATCAGGCATAAAACGATATCCATCCACGTCACGTAAAATTCCACCATCACCACGACAGCCCTCAGTAAGCAAAATACCGCTTGGTACAATAGGAGTTGGGTGAAATTGCACTGCTTCCATATTTGAAAGTCTACAAAGTCCCGTTTCAAGAGCGATAGCAGCACCTGTTCCTTCACAAATTACCGCATTTGTAGTTTGTTTATAAATTCTACCATAGCCCCCTGTTGCTATCATAGTTCCTCTTGCGATATAAGCAATGAGTTGTCCATTGGTTAAATCTCTAGCAATCACACCTAAGCATTTTTTACCATCATGGATAATTCTTACTGCTTCCATTCTATCAATAATTTTTACTTGATGTTTAATAGCTTCATTTGCTACACCATAAAGCATACAATGCCCTGTTGCATCTGCGATATAGCAAGTTCTCCATTTTTTAGTTCCACCAAAATCTCTAGCATTAATAAGCCCGTGCGCTTCTTCTTTTTCTTCAATCACAGTTTTTTGTGCATTGATTACAACAGTTCTTGGACCTTTAGTAACTCTAGTCCAAGGCACACCCCAAGCCGCAAGCTCACGCACTGCTTTTGGCGCAGTTTGAGCAAACATTCTTGCTACTTCTTGATCACAGCCCCAATCACTTCCTTTTACTGTATCTGCGAAGTGAAGATCTTCATTATCACCCTCACCTTTTGCCCCATTTGCTAAACTTGCCTGCATACCTCCTTGCACCGCTGCAGAGTGAGAACGCTTCACTGGACAAATACTTAAAAGTGTTACACTTTGGCCACTCTTTGCTACTTCAATAGCCGCTCTAAGACCTGCTAATCCTCCACCTATTACTAAAGCATCACTATATTGTATATTCATAATTTGCTCCATTGTAGTTTTTTATCATCGCAGTAGTTTGGGTTTGATTTTGGTAGTTTTCATAACCTATTTTTATAAATGCTGCAAGACTTAACACACCTAAAACTAGGAAGAAAATACTGATTATCCATTTAGCAGTTTTAAGCTTTTTGCGACTTTCTTTTACATTTTTTCCTTCAAACCAACCCCATTTAACACAAAGTCTATAAAGCCCTATACTTCCATGAAGTTCAACACAGACTAAAAGAACAGCATAAAAAAGCCACATAAAATGACTTACAACCCTATCTCCTGACATATCGCCGCTGATTTTATCTGCATTGGTTACAATAAAAATAAGATGAGCAGAACCTAAGAAAAACATAATAAAACCTGTAAAAGCTTGAACCCACCATAACGAAGTATCGCTGTGAT
The DNA here is from genome assembly GCF_001762865.1 of Campylobacter sp. BCW_6468. Classification (NCBI taxonomy): domain Bacteria; kingdom Pseudomonadati; phylum Campylobacterota; class Epsilonproteobacteria; order Campylobacterales; family Campylobacteraceae; genus Campylobacter; species Campylobacter sp. BCW_6468. The sequence continues at coordinate 134,275 of NZ_MJXQ01000042.1, read as the reverse complement.
TCATTTTTTTACTGTGTGTTCTTAGTATTTGATACTGACGGTAATTAATAGGAAATTTTCTCATTGCAAGTAAAGCATGAACGAAAAAAACCACTAAAACACAGGCGGCTAAAAATGAAGTAAGATAACTCATAACAGGATTATCGTAAACAAATTTTAATTCTAAAAAATGTACCACAGAATTAAAAAAATCCTCACTGACTAAAATTGTAGAAACAAAAAGCATATGCACCCACATAAAAAGACCTAAAAAAAGCCCTGAGGCGCTTTGGATAAAGTCTAATTTCGCAGGCATTTTACTTTTTTTGCCCTCAATGCTCTTACCCAAATAACCTTCGATAAGCTCACGCATCTTTACTCCTTTGTAAAAAGAAATTAAAAAAATCCATTTCATTATATTACAAAAGTCTTTAAGATAGATTAAATATTTACTTTTTTAAACTTTATACAAATATAAACTAACAAAGCTGTTATAAACATTATAAAACTTAAAATTTGCCCCATACTCATACCCCATAAAACAAAACCTATACCAAAATCAGGCTCGCGATAAAATTCACATATAAATCTTGCCAATGAATAAGCACCAGCATACACAAGAATCAATTCCCCTTGAAAACTTTGCTTAAATCTTGCTAAATAAACTATAATAAAAACAACAATACCTTCTAAAAATGCTTCATAAAGTTGCGATGGATGGCGCAATACTCCATCAACATAAATTCCCCAAGGCACATTTGTAATGCGACCAAAAAGCTCTTGATTTAAAAAATTTCCTATACGACCAAAAACATAAGCCAATGGAACACTTAAAGCAACCAAATCAAGAAAAATCCAAGGATTTGCTTTATATTTTTTACAAAACAATAAAGTAGCTATCAAAAATCCTATAATTGCTCCATGATAACTCATACCTCGAATACCTACAAATTCACCATTAATATAAGGATTAAAAATTTGCCAAGGATGAGTAATATAATACATAGTATTTGCATCATAAATCAAAATATATCCAAGCCTTGCACCTAAAATAACCCCTATTTCAACCCATATAAAATAACTATCCAAATGTTTTTCATTAATGTCTAGTTGAAATTTTCTTACAAAAAATTTAGCCAAAAGCAAAGCCAAAAGCAAAGCTATAACATACATAATGCCATACCAATGCACCTTTAAACCAAAGATGCTAAAAGCTATAACATTAAAATTTGAATAAATATGCTGCCAAAATTCCATATATCTTTCCTAATTTTCTTTTATAAAAATATAACAAAAAAACTTTAACCTGCTATAATTAACACAAACACATTAAATAAAGGTAAAAAATGAAAAAATATATTTTACTTGCTAGTAGTATGTTAATTTTAGCAGCTTGTGGGGGTACAAGCAGTAATTTTGTCAATGTTTCTATGCCAAATTTTAAACCCCAAGTTCCAACAAAGGTTGAACCTATTGATTCTGGAGTAAGCATTGCTCTTGAGCCTATTAATATAGAACAAAATAACAATTATTCTGATTATTTTGAAAATTCAGTGCTTAAAATTCGCATAGAAAAAGAAATTGATCTTTTAAAACAAAATTTAGAAGAGCAGATCAAAACCATCGCTCAACTAAAAGGCTATAAAATAGTTACTACTAATCCAGACTACACTCTTAAAAGTTCAATCAGTATTTATACGGAAGAAAAAAATGCACAAAAAACAAGCAATTTTATGAGTGGAGATTATGTAAAATCCAATTTAGGTATAAATTTTAAAGGTAAAATAGATTTTATAGATGCACACAATCCACAAAATTCAACCAATCTTTCAAGTAGCACTAAACTAGATTCTTTAGTTGCGCTTAACTATCCTATTAAAAATGATGATGGGGTTAATATGTTTAAAACTACTATCTCTACCGTACCAACTCAACTCAATAAAGGTTTAGAGCAACCTGCTTTTGAAATTGATAAAAGTTTTTTAGCTTTTTATAAAAATACATTAAATACACTTTATAACAATCTACCAAAAGCAACAGACATAGGCAAAACTATACCTAATACAAACAGTGGTTTTAATAGTTTTGATGGCGATGCTACCTTTGAAGAAAGCTTACCTCAAACAAATTCTAATCAAAATAATACAATTGAAAACACGCCTACACAAAATATTCCTACAAATCCATCTTCAACAAATCAAAATAATCAAAGTAAAAATCAAGATGGGGTAGAAATATTTGAATGATAAAACTTGTGGGAAAATTAAACTTTCTCACACAAAAAATAAGATTTTCTTATACAAGAAAAATAACTATCATTCTACTTTAAAATCAATGCCTGTTGCATTGCATTTTTTATCATCTCTCTTTTATCTTGTATTTCAAAAAAAAGTTCAAAAGCAAAAACTCCTTGCCATAAAAGCATATCAAGTCCATCTTTAATTTTTAAATGATACTCTTTACATAATCTATAAAAAGGTGTTTCTCTGCCATAAATTACCTCAAAAGCAAATTTAGCTTTAGGTAAAATTCTATCTAAAAGCTCTCTATCACAAGGTAAATTTTCATCTTTTAATCCAGCAGAAGTTGAATTTATAACCAAATCAAAGTCAAAATCTTGCAAGTTTTTATAAAGATAAGTTGGATAAGCTAAAAAATCTTTAAATCTTTCTTTACCACGATTAGCTATATACACTTCTACGCCTTTTTGTTTTAATGCATAAGCAAGCGCCAAAGCTGTACCTCCAGCACCCAAAATCAAAGCTTTTTTTATATTATCAAAATCCTTAATAGCTTCTAAAAAACCTAAAGCATCAGTATTATAAGCGTAAATTTTATCTTCTTTTAAGCATAAAGTATTTGCAGAGCCAATATTTCTAGCAAAATCATCCTTCACATCAGCAATATCTAAAGCTTTTTCCTTAAAAGGCAAAGTAATATTAGCTCCACTAAGTCCTAATTTAAAAAAATCTTCTCTTAAACAGTTAGCATTTCTTAAATGATAGCGTGTATAAATGCTATCAAGCCCTAAGGCTTTAATAGCATTATTATGCATTCTAGGCGATTTAGAGTGAGAAATAGGATCGCCTATAACTGCTAAAAATTTCATTTTAAAGTAAAAGAAAAAGCATCTTTTGCAATATCCTTACGGATTTTAGCAAGTTCTGCTGCAATATCTGCCTTTTCAAATGGCCCTATTAAAACCTTGGTAATTTCTTTACCTCCAACTGTAGTTTTATAAAGTTTATAATCATAACCTTTTTGCTTTACAGAAGCAAGTTCTTTTGATTTTTGATCCAAATTACTTACTGAGAAAATTTGCACATAAATACCCGATGCTAAACCACTTGGATGTACAGGTTTAGCATCAACATTTTTAAATAAATCATTTGCATTTTGTTCTTTTTTAGGGGTTTGTTTTGCACTTTCTTTTTCTTTTTTTACAGCTATTTGTTTTTTTGCTTCTTCTTTAGGTTTTACAGTTTGTTTTACTTCTTGTTTGGGAGCACTTGCTTGCGGAGCGGTATTTTCCGAAGTAGTTGCTGTTGGTTCTGCTGGAACTTCTTGATCAGGCATAGCAAAATTTGTACTATCATTGTTATTTGAACTAGAGGCTGTTGTATTTTGAGTTGTATTTTGTTCATCTTGAAATTGTTTTCTTAATGCCTCAAATTGATCTTCTGCTGAAGTATTATCTGTAATTGGCATACTTTCAAAAGAAGTATCATTGTTATTGTCTTGAGTTGCTATAGGTTCACTTGGCAATACACTTTGATTTTGCGTATTTTCATCACCACTACCATTAATAAGCTTCATAACTATCATGATAGCTAAAAACAAAATAACTAAAGCAATAACTCGTAAAAGAATTTTTTTTACTTTTTCACTTTTATTACTTTTTTCTAAAATAATATCATCAAATTCATTTTTTTGATTTTCCATAATTTGTCCTTTCTTACATATGCTTAGACCAAGAACTTCCTCGTTCTTTTTGATAAACCTCATAAGGCAATATTAAAATATTAAATTCCCTAGGTACATCCATACTAGGAAACACCTTCCATTCTACTGGCATTTTACTTGCAAACATCATTGAAAGTTTAGACGCTAAAGAATAACCTTCGTTTAACGCCGTGTGTCCTTTGTGAATATAAAGATGTAAATGTCCTGGAGTTTTAGTCTTATAGGCTGTGAAATTTATAAAACCTTCTTCTCTTAAAATAAGTTGTGCACGGTGATAAAATCTTTCAGCATTAAAACCATTATAATCAAAGACAATATTTTCTACTTTATTATCTTTTGTTATTAAATCATGAGCGACAACAATTTTTTTAGCAGCGTGTTCTCTCATGACATTTAAATTTAAAGGAGCATCAACTCTTTCAAATTTATCAAAAAATAAGCGACCTCTATGTGTAATTTTATTTACAATTTTATCGCGTCTTATATAATAATGATCGCCAATTATTTTAATTAGCGACATATCCATTGGTGAAATCAAAACATAGCCCTTTCATAAATAATAAAATTACTTGCAAGTTTTTTTAATTCTTGTTTAATATTCTTTTGTAATTTTTCATTATTAACATCATCTAAAATATCTGCAATATAATTTGACACAATTTCCATTTCTTTTTCTTTAAAACCTCTGGCAGTAAGGGCTGGAGTTCCAAGTCTTAATCCACTTGTGATAAAAGGACTTCTAATCTCTCCTGGAACGGTATTTTTATTTGCAGTAATACCTGCATTTCCAAGAGCTAAATCTGCATCTTTTCCGCTAAACTCACGATCTAAAAAACTCATTAAAACAAGGTGATTATCCGTTCCATCGCTAACAAGTTTAAATTTTCTATCCATTAAAACATTAGCTAAAACTTGAGCATTGGTTCTTACTTGTTTTGCATAAACTTTCCACTCATCGCTAAGATTAAATTTAAATCCTACTGCTTTTGCAGCAATTACATGCATCAAAGGACCACCTTGAATACCTGGAAAAATGGCAGAATTAATTTTTTTAGCAAGCTCTTCATCATTTGTCATAATAATACCACCTCTTGGGCCACGCAAAGTTTTATGCGTAGTTGAACTTACTACATGAGCGTGTGGAAAAGGACTTGGATGTTCGCCTGCTACAACAAGACCTGCAATATGTGCTATATCAGCAAAAAGATAGGCGCCTACTTCATCAGCGATTTCTCTAAATTTAGCAAAATCAATCACTCTTGCATAAGCACTAGCTCCACAAACTATTAATTTTGGCTTTTCTTTTTTAGCAATTTCTCTTACTTTTTCATAATCAATTCTTCCATCAAGTTCTACGCCGTAAAAACAACTTTCGTACATTTTACCCGAAGAACTTACTTTTGCACCATGAGTTAAATGTCCACCATGACTTAAATCCATTCCTAAAATTTTATCACCTGGATTAATCAAAGCCGCATAAACACCTTGATTAGCTTGAGAACCTGAATTAGGCTGAACATTAGCAAATTTACAATTAAAAAGTTTTTTACATCTTTCAATAGCTAGAGTTTCAATCTCATCAACAAATTCACAACCACCATAATATCTTTTACCTGGATAACCTTCTGCGTATTTGTTCGTCAAGATACTTCCCATAACTTCCATTACTTCAGGTAAAGTGAAATTTTCACTCGCTATCATTTCAAGACCTTCGCATTGACGCTCTAACTCTTTGTTTGTTAAATCAAAAATTTCTTTATCAAACATTTCTAAACTCATTCTTTCTCCTTTAGTTCTGATTTTAATGGACGCATTGCAGGAAACAATATCACATCTCGAATAGATTTTTTATTTGTCAAAAGCATAACAAGTCTATCTATGCCTATACCCTGCCCTGCCGTTGGAGGCATTCCATAACCCAAAGCATTTACAAAATCTTCATCCATTTCGCAAGCCTCTTCATCGCCTGCATTTTTAGCTTCAATTTGTTTTAAAAATCTCTCATATTGATCAAGAGGATCATTAAGCTCATTAAAACCATTTGCCAATTCTCTTCCGCAAATAAACAACTCAAATCTCTCAGCAATCTGAGAATCCTCATCGCTACGTCTTGATAAAGGACTTATGGAAATAGGAAAATCAATCACAAAAGTAGGATTGATCAATTTTTCTTCCACATAATTGTCAAAAAGTTCAGCTTGCAAATGTCCAAGTTCAAGCTTTTCATTCGCTTCAAAACCATCTGCTTTTAATTTAGTAAGAATTTTTTCCTTATCTTCGATTAAATCCCTATCTAAACCACCATACTTACAAAGTGCGTCTTTATAGGTTATTCTTTCAAAAGGTTTAGAAAAATTTATCATTTTTCCATCAAATTCTATTGTTTTTCCTAAATTAAGTTTATCCAAAAGTAAAGCAAAAAGTTCTTCGGTTAAATCCATTAAATCTTTATAATTATGATAGGCCCAATAAAATTCTATAGTTGTAAATTCGGGATTATGAGTTAAATCCATACCTTCGTTTCTAAAACAACGATTGATTTCAAAAACCGCCTCAAAACCACCTACTATAAGTCTTTTAAGATAAAGTTCTGGAGCAATTCTTAAAAATCTTTCTACGCCTAAAGAATTATGAAAAGTTACAAAAGGCTTAGCGTTTGCTCCACCTGCAATCGGATGCATCATAGGAGTTTCTACTTCTAAAAAGCCTTTATTTTCAAAAAAATGACGGATTAAACTCACCACTTTAGAACGCACTAAAAAATCTTTTCTAACTTCGACATTCATTATCATATCAACATAACGTTTACGATATCTTTGCTCAATATCTGTTAATCCATGATATTTTTCAGGTAAAGGAACAATAGCTTTTGTAGCGAGTTTTACTTCGCTTGCATGCAAACTAAATTCACCTGTTTTAGTTACAAAAGGAAAACCTTTAACCAAAACAATATCACCCACCTCTAAATTCTTTTTTAAAATCGTATAAAGCTCTTCGCCTACGCTATCTTTACTAAAATAAATTTGTAAATTTGTATCCTCATCTTCAATGTTTGCAAAAATTGATTTCCCAGCTATACGCAAAAGTTTCAAACGTCCTGCAACAACAGCATTGACACTTTCATCTCTTTTTTCAACTTGCTCTAAAATATAAGAAAATTTATCCTTAAAAGTCTTTAAAGACATTTCCTTTTCTAAAAAATGAGGATAAGGATTAATCCCTAAATTTTTTAACTCTTTAGCTTTTTCTATTCTTTGCTGCTCTAAAATATTATCAAACATTTATATTTTTACCTTTGCTTTTTGATTATTACAATCACCACAAACACCATAAAGCTGCATCAAATGCCCTGTAAGTTTAAAACCATGTTCTTTTGCAATCAAGGCTTGCTGTCTTTCTATAATAGGATTTTCAAATTCTATAATTTTTCCGCAATTTTTACATATCATATGATCATGGTGAGGTTTATTGGCAAGCTCGTATTTTTTACCTGCCGAACCAAAAGAAATGGAAGTTACCATTTCTGCTTCTTCAAGCAAATTTAAAGTACGATAAACAGTTGCAATTCCTACATTTAAATCAGGTTCAGCTTGTTTGATTTCCATATATAAACTTTCGGGTGTGTAATGAGTATCACTGTGATAAAGAGTTTTTAAAAGCACTTCTCTTTGCTTAGTATATTTAAGTCCGCCTTGTCTTAATATTTTTTTAAATCTCTCAAGTAAAACATCATATTCCACATTTTCTATCAGCATATCACTCCCCTTTTTGAGTATTGTTTAAATCACTTACAATATCTTGCAACTTTTCATTAGCATGATCTAGACTATTTTCTGTTAAAGGTTGATTCATAATAAAAGATCCCGTTTCTTTAAGTAAATTTAAAGTATAGCTATTTTTAGCAAAATTATCTAATTTATCATTTAAAAAATCGATTCTTGCTACACAAAAAACCAAAATTGCAAAAATTAAAAAGATTTTTGCTCCACCAAATATAAAGCCACCAATACGATCTAAAAAACCTAGGCCACTTAATTTAATCAACTTAGAAAGAAAATTACCCACCAATAAACAAACTATCCAAAAAATAATTAATATGGCCAAAAATCCAGCAAATCCAGCTAAGCTTTGATTTTCTATCTTATAAAAAGCACTTTGTATAAATTCAGCTGCTTGAGTTGCATATTTTGAAGCAATAAAAACACCACCAATAATACCCAAAAGTCCAAAAATTTCTTTTATCAAACCATTGATAATACCCTTAAGCCCTAAAAGCAAGGTAAATCCTAAAATAAAAGCATCAAACCAATAAAAATTCATTTCAATCACTCTCTGATTTTTTTTGTTTTAAATTTATTCTACAAATAAGCACTAAATGCTAAGTTAATCATTCTATGATTTTAGGAACAACAAAAAAATGTTCTTGTTTTTTTGGAGCACAATCTAAAACCTCATCAATAACATTGCTATTTCTTATTTCATCAATCCTCAAAGGAGCTCCACCTTTTATAGTACTCACAGTAATCTCTTGGGAATCTAAATCAAGTTCGTTTAATTTTGCAACAAAATTCACAATTTCACTTAACTGTGCAATGGTTTCATTTCTGTTTTTTGTTATTTGTAAAGCACTTAATTTTTCAAGCTTGCTTAATAATTTCTCATCTATTTGCATTTCTTAAACCTTAATAAAAAAGTTAAAATTTTGAAAATTATATCATAAAAAGCTTTAAATTGTTTAGGATATTTTGCAATTTATATGATACAATATCATAATTTTTCTATACAAAAATAAAAATATTTTTTCAAGGATAAATTTTGGGACTAAAAGATAATTTAAAAGCTGTTAAAAATGAACTTAACACAGAAGAACAATTTATAGAAAATTTTATCAAAGGAGAGAGATTTATACGCAAGTATAAATTTTATATATCTGCTGTTGTGATAATTTTAGTTGCTTGGTTTGCTGGAAATTTTATAATCTCAAAAATAAACGATTATAAAACAAAAGAAGCAAATGAAATTTATGCCAATCTAATACAAGATCCTAGCAATAAAAATCTTTTAGAACAACTTAAAAATAAAAATACCAATCTTTACGCTATCTTTTTACTAAAAGAAAATATTAATGATTTTAATAATACAGCTCTCCAAAATGAACTAAAACAAATTTACAGTAATACTCAAACAAACACTTTACTTAAAAATATTATCGCATTATCTTTAGGGGATAAATCGATATTTTTAAAAAATTATGATAAATTATTAGAAGCTTACAAATTTTTAGAGCAAAATAAAATCGAAGAAGCTAATGTTTTACTTTCTCAGATAAAAGAAAATTCAAGTTTAAATCAAATAGCTAAAAATCTCAAACATTATCAAGGCATTACACAATGAAAAAAATATTTTTAACACTATTTTGTTTAATATTTCTATGTGCTTGTGGCACCAAAAGACAATATTTTGAACCAAAACAAACCGATGGAGATTTAAGTCATAATAGCAATTTAAAAAGTAAAATCGTTGATTGGAATCTAGTTTCTGCAAAACTTAGCAATAATACAGCTATCTTAAAAAATAATATTTCCATAGACAAGTTTAAACTTCCTAAAAATTATATGCTTCTAGCTTATCAAGATGGGGAATATTTTACTGCAGATAATAATGGAAATTTAAAAATTTTTGACAATTCTTATAATGAAATTTATAATTTTCAATTTGACGCTAGTGTTGTAGGAGTAGCTTCTAATGGAGATGATTTAGCCCTTGTACTTGCAAATAATACTATAGTTCTTGCAAATCGTTCTTTGGGTATTAAATTTAGTCAAACCCTAACCTCAGCTCCAGCTCAAGACAGTCGTACCGCTAATCCTATATTTTTAGACAATATCATCGTATATCCAACGCTAGATGGCAAAATTTTAATTCTTTCAAGAAACAATCTTCAAGTCATTAAAGACGTGGTTATTTCGGCAGAAAATTTTTTCAACAATGTAATCCATCTAAGCGTAATCGGAGATAAACTTATAGCAGCAACAGCTAAAAAAATCATTATTGTAAGCCCCGCTAGAACTCTTTATCTTGATGCTGACATAAAAGATGTTGCACTTAGCGATGATGGTATTTTTATACTAGAAAAAGATGGCACTATTATTAAAACTGATTATAACTTAAGAAAAATTGCGGAAAAAAAATTTGAATTTGCTATTTTTGTAAAAAGTAATATATACAATAATTATTTATATATTTTTGAAAAAACAGGCTATCTTATCAAAATGAATCTAAATTTAGATAATGCACAAATATTTAAACTTTCAGAAGCTGTTGATAAAATTTCTTTCATGGAGAATGGTAAATTTTACTACGGAGATAAAATTTTAGATTTGTTATGATAAAAATTTTAGAACAAACAATAAAGTCTTTAAAATTAAATTTAAAGCCCTATGACTTAAGTATGTTGACTAGAAAAAAAAGTTATATTTGTGCTAAAGATCAAAATAACATTCTTTTTATGTATACAGGAAAAACAAAATTTTTAATGAAAGATGCCTTATTTTTAGAAAATCTAGCACAGCAAATTAACATAAATAACAAATATTTTTTTAGCATGGCTTCTCTTTGCTCTAAAGCAAAAAATCATCTAGAAATGAAAGGATTTAATATCTATGTTGCTCTGTGATATTGGGAATTCAAATGCTAATTTCCTAGATGATAACAAATATTTTACTCTTAGTATAGATCAGTTTTTAGAATTTAAAAATGAACAAAAAATTTTTTATATCAATGTCAATGAACATCTCAAAGAACATTTAAAAAATCAAAAAAATTTTATCAATCTTGAACCTTATTTTTTATTTGATACAATTTATCAAGGATTAGGAATCGATCGCATAGCAGCTTGTTATACTATTGAAGATGGGGTTGTTGTAGATGCAGGTAGTGCTATTACAATTGATATTATTTCTAATTCTATACATCTTGGTGGTTTTATCTTACCAGGTATTGCAAATTATAAAAAAAATTATAGCCATATTTCACCACGATTAAAAAGTGAATTTAACACTCAAGTTAGTCTTGATGCATTCCCGCAAAAAACTATGGATGCTTTAAGTTATGGTGTTTTTAAAGGAATTTACCTACTGATAAAAGATGCCGCTCAAAATAAAAAGCTTTATTTCACTGGTGGAGATGGACAATTTTTAGCAAATTATTTCGATCACGCAATTTATGATAAACTTTTAATCTTTCGAGGAATGAAAAAGATTATAAAAGAAAATCCCAATTTACTTTATTAAAAATGTTACAAAAATTCTCATTGATATCAAACCTTAATGAAATTTAACTTTTTGTAAAACAAATTCAATTAAACTTTATTTAGAAAAAAGTTTATTAAAATAAAAAAAGGAAAAACAATGGGTCAACAAGAATTTGATGTGCTTGTCATCGGAGCTGGAATTTCGGGAGCAGCATTATTTTACGAGCTTGCAAGATATACAAATATTAAAAATATTGCTTTGATAGAAAAATATAATACAGCTGCAACATTAAATTCTAAGGGAACGAGTAATTCTCAAACCATTCATTGTGGAGATATTGAAACCAATTATACTTTAGAAAAAGCGCGAAAAGTAAAAAGAACAGCTGATATGATAGTTAAATATGGACTCATGCAAAATGCGCAAAATAATTTCATGTTTTCTCATCAAAAAATGGCTCTAGCTGTTGGAGATATAGAATGTGATTATATGAAAAAACGCTATGAAGAATTTAAAGAACTTTATCCTTATATAAAATTTTTCGATAAAGCAAAAATCAAACAAATTGAACCCAAGGTTGTTTTAGGAGAAGATTGCAATCAAGATAGACCTGAAAATATCTGTGCCATGGGTGTTGAAAGCGGCGAGGTTTTTACAACTGTAGATTTTGGGAAAATGAGTATAAATCTAATAGAACAAGCCCAAAAACAAAATAAAAATACTTTCGTTGCCTTTAATCAAGAAATTATTCACATAGAAAAAAAAGATGATATTTTTATATTAAAAACCTCAAATCATCAAGAATACCACGCCAAAAGCGTAGTTGTCAATGCTGGGGCGCACTCTTTATATTTAGCACATAAAATGAACTTAGGTATGGATAAGTCTTGTTGGCCTGTTGCAGGAAGTTTTTATTTAACCAAACAAAAACTTTTAAATGGCAAAGTTTATATGGTGCAAAATCCTAAACTTCCATTTGCAGCCCTTCATGGAGATCCTGATTTGCTTGCTGATATGAACACTCGCTTTGGACCTACTGCACTTGTTATTCCAAAACTAGAACGTTATCATGGTCTAAAATCAGTTCCAGAATTTTTTGAAGCACTAAAACTTGATAAAACTGTTTTAAAAGTAACTTTTAATATGTTTAAAGATGCAACAATTAGAAATTACATCTTTTATAATTATCTTTTTGAACTACCTTTTATTGATAAAAGCTTATTTGTTAAAGATGCCAAAAAAATAGTCCCAAGTCTTAAAGCAAGCGATATTTATTATGCGAAAGGTTTTGGAGGCGTAAGACCACAAGTTATTGATAAAACTAAAGGAGAATTAATGCTAGGTGAAGCAAGCATCACAGAAACCCCTGGTATTATTTTCAATATGACTCCAAGTCCTGGGGCAACAAGTTGTTTAGGAAATGCTGAAAGAGATGCAAAGCTTATATGTAATTACCTAGGAATGGAATTTAACGAAGATAAATTTTCTTCAGAATTATTGTAATCATTTTGTTTCTATTTTTAGCTACAATAATTTCAAAAGGAGTTTACCATGCTTAAAAAAACAAAAATTGTAGCCACAGTAGGTCCAGCAAGTGAAAAGGAAGAAATTCTACGCCAAATGATTATCAATGGTGTAAATGTTTTCCGTTTAAACTTTTCTCATGGAACACATGAGTATCATAAAAAAAACTTAGATACCATAAGAAGAGTAGCTAAAGAATTGCATACTCGTATTGGAATTTTACAAGACATTAGTGGTCCTAAAATTCGTACAGGTGAACTTAAAGAACCATTTGAATTAAAAAAGGGTGATAGACTTGATTTTTATCGTGAAACAATTTTAGGGGAGAAGATTGCTCAAAATCATTATAAAATCAGTATTAATCAAAAATCTATTTTAGATATGTTAAAAATTGATGAATATATTTATCTATATGATGGATCAATTCGTGCTAAAGTAGAAAACATAGATGATCAAAAAATTGAAACCATTATAGAAAATGATGGTTTTTTAAACTCAAATAAAGGTATTAATTTTCCGAATACTAAAATCAATATTGATGTTATTACACAAAAAGATAAAAATGATTTACTTTGGGGTATAAAAAATGAAGTAGATTTTTTAGCAATATCTTTCGTACAAAATGCGCACGATATTGATGAAGTTCGTGAAATTTTAGCACAAAATAACGCAAAAATATCTATTTTTGCAAAAATTGAAAAATTTGATGCAGTAGAAAATATTGATGAGATTATTAAATCTAGCGATGGTATAATGGTTGCAAGAGGAGACTTAGGTATTGAGGTACCTTATTATAAAGTTCCTAATATCCAAAAAGAAATCATACAAAAAGCAAACAATGCCTCTAAGCCTGTTATTACTGCGACTCAGATGCTTTTTTCATTAGCCAAAAGCAAAACCGCCACAAGAGCTGAAATTTCAGATATTGCAAATGCTGTTTTAGATGGAACAGATGCAGTAATGCTAAGTGAAGAAAGTGCCGTTGGTATAGATCCTGCAAACGCTGTTGATATAATGTGCCAAACTATAATAGAAACAGAAAAACGCTATCCATATAACAAATTTAATGATTTTAATGATTTAGACAATACAGATAAAATCATGCGTTCTTCAGCTCATCTTGCAACAGATCTTAACGCTGATGCTATTTTTTCTTTAACAAGTAGCGGAAAATCTGCTATTAAGATTGCGAGATATCGTCCAAATATAGAAATCATAGCAGTAGGGCATTCTGAAAAAACCTTAAACTCTTTAAGTATAGTTTGGGGAGTTAATCCTGCGATCTTGGTTAACAAAAGTAATGAACTTACAGAATTATTAAAAGACTCTGTAAGATCAAGTGTTGAAAAAGGTTTTATGGATGAAGATAAATGCTATCTTCTAACTGCAGGCTTTCCAACAGGAGTAGAAGGTACTAGCAATCTTATCCGCATTCTCAATAAAGAGCAAATTGCTTATTATCTACAATAAAACATTAAATTCCTTTGAAAATAAGGAATTTAATGTCCTTATAAATTTTTTAAGTCAAAAGTCGATATAAATTAAAGCCTCACACAAAGGAGCAAATATGCAAGTGAATACTTTTTCAAATATCGCTAGCATGGCACAAACACAAGTTAGCAATAAGAAGGCAGATGATGCTAAGGAAAACACAAAAGACAAAAATGTTCAAAGTGCTAATTCTAGCAAGGATGTAGATAAAAATACCCTTGAAAAATTAAATGCACTTGGTGGAAAAGGCATTACACAAATTTACCTAGTTCAGTTTCAACAGCAAACAATGAATGCTGTAATAGGTTCGAGCAATGCCCAAACTGGACTAGATAGTCTTTTAAATGGTGCCAATTTAGATACTGCGAAATCTATACTTACAAATATTGATTTTGCATCCTTAGGCTACAGTGGCAAAAATCCACTTGATATGAATACAGATGAACTTCAACAACTTGTAAGTGAAGATGGTTTTTTTGGAGTGGAAAATACAGCCAATCGCATCGCGGATTTTGTTATTAAAGGCGGTGGCGATGATGTTGAAAAATTAAAAAAAGGTCTTGAAGGTATGAAAAAAGGATTTGAGCAAGCAGAAAAAATGTGGGGTGGAGAACTTCCTCAAATCAGTCAAGATACAATAGATGCGGCACTTAAAAAAGTTAGCGATCGCATCGATGAACTAGGCGGAAAAACTCTAGATCTTCAAGCTTAACTAAAAATGCTTAGAAATTTCTAAGCATTTTTAGTTGTTATTAATATCAAAAGTAAAAAATTCACTCTTAAAATTATTAGGTAAAGTTTTATACTGAGATATCGCAGCTTCATAGTTCTTTACTTCTTGATACAACATACCAAGAGCTGCTTTACTCTCTTTGTTATTTTTATCTGTAAGTTTAGAAAGCTGCAAAAGCGCTATAGCTGAATTTGGATTATTTGCACCTACGGCTGCTACGGCTGCTAAAAATAAAGTTTTAGTATCTTTAGCTCCATAATCATCAATCAAAGAATTATAAAGCGCATAAGCCTCCTCGTATTGCTGTGCAAAAATATCCAAATAAGCTAAAGTTTGTAAAATACCCTCATCTTTTGCTCCTGAAACATTAATCAACTCTTTAAATTTCTGTCTTTCTAAATTTAAAAGCCCTGCAATATGCATTAAATTAACATAAAATTCCCTAGCTATATTTGGCCCACCAAAAACACTACGATAATCAAGTTTTAAATTTTTAAAATGAATTTGAGCATTTTGAGCATATTCTTTAATATTTAAATTTGAATTTAAAGAATTAAAATACAAAATATTTGCCAAAATATCTTCAGGCAACTCTGAACGCAATTTAGCAATTTTCACATCTACTTGATTATTAAGGTTATTATTTTTAGCAACAATAGCTTCAAAAATCAAACTCAAAGGCGTATCTTTTTTTGTTTCATCTAAATAAGGAAGCATAGAAATATAATTATTATTAACTAAAAATAACATACTTTTTTGCATATTAGCTTTAAAATTAGAATCAGCAGCTATATTATCAAGAATTTCATTGTAAAGTTTAGTTGTATCAATATCAATTAATTTTGCACAAAACATAGCAAAAGCACCTGCTAAGTAATTTTTAGGATTAAGATGATATGAACTTGAAAAATGCTTATAAGCAAGTTCATAATTTTGCATTTGGGCATAAGTTAAAGCCAAATTATAATGTAAAATACTATGTTCTGGATAATCCTTGATAAGTTTTTGAAATTCTTGGTTAGCAAGGCGTAACTTCTGATTTAATGCATAGTTAATAATATTGGCAATTTTTACATTGGTAGATGAAAGAGCCTTGCTTATATTAAGATAAATTCCCACATCAGTACTATCATCAACGAAATCTGTAACATTAGCTTTTTTAATATATAAAGCAGCCTGCTTACTATCAAAAACCTGATAAGGTGCAAAATAAAAAAGCAAATCGAATTGATCTTTTTGTTTTTTTAGCAAATCTTTTGAAAAAGAATTTTGAGCAACTGCTATATTAAAAAGATCCTTATTTAAACGAACTTGAATTTTATAAGTATCTAAAATCTTATATCTATCTTTATCGTTATCATAAGAATTTTGCAAGCGCGCTAACATATCTTGATAATTTCCTGTTTTAATATCAACCAATGTTAAAGCCGCCAAACTCTGATTAAAATCTCTTTCAATTTTCATCGCTGTACTTAAAGCGACTTTAGCTTTAGCATATTCTCCTATTCTAGCGTATAAAAGACCTAAAGATAAACTAGATTCAAAATTGCCTTGAGAATTTAATTGCTGTATAGCCTTGGAATCAAAGTCCATTTTTGCATAAATTTTAGCAGACAAATACTTTGCAACATCAGAATACGGCTCCACATCTGTTCTTTGTAACATTTGTAAGGCCTCAGGGTAATATCCTTTGTAATAATTAATCAAGCTTAAATAATAATCATATAATTTTGATTTTCCTTCTTTTGGAAGATACACTTGAGCTAAATCAATATAATATCTAAATTTTTCCTTATCATTAAGCTTTAAAGCACAAACAGCAGCATTGATAGCAGCTACACTTTGATTTTCTCCATTGGCTATAGCTTTCTTGAAGCTTTCAAAAGCTTCTTGGAATTTATTCTCATTCATTTGAGAAACGCCTAAATTATAATTAGATAAAGATTCGTTATATACGGCAACTTGCTCATAAACTTTTAAAGCCTGTTCAACCTCACCCTTTAAATATAAAGCATTTGCTTTTTGGATCATACCATCAATTCTTTGCATATCATTGTATTTATATGATTCATCAGGCATAACAACAGGTTGTTCTAAAGGCTTAGAAGCTATAATATCTGGTTTAATTTTTCCTTCACTAAAAGTTAAATAAAAAAGTGTAAAAACTAAAATACAAATAATCCCCAAAGATAAACCCACAAGAGACATAAACTTACGATCTTTATACCAAGGCGTAGGCTCTTGACTTTCAACTTCTTCAAAAGTTGATACATCTTCAGGCGCACTTTCTCTTGTAAATTTAAAACCACTATCACTATTTTCTTGAGGTAATTCTTCTGGCAATGATGCAAATTCTTCATCTTCTGGAGCTTGCCCCTCTTGCCCCTTAAATCCCTCTAAACTCTCATCAAGTCTTGGTTGATTTAAGCCATCTTCGGGTTTTTCTAGTATTATATCTTCTTGTTCAGCCATCTATACTCTTTAAAAATATTTTTTCAAAACATCAGGAATATGAATTTTTCCTTCTTTATCTTGATAATTTTCCATAATCGCTACCAAGGTTCTTCCTACTGCCAAAGATGAGCCATTAAGAGTGTGGACGAGTTCATTTTTTCCTTGTTCGTTTTTATAGCGAATTTTAGCGCGTCTTGCTTGAAAATCACGACAATTTGAAACCGAGCTGATCTCACGATATTTATTTTGTCCTGGAAGCCACACTTCAAGATCTACAGTTTTTGCTGCACTAAAACCCAAATCTCCAGTGCAAAGCATCAAATGTCTATGCGCTAAACCTAAAGAACTCAGCAAATCACTTGCACACTCAAGCATTTCATTAAACACACTATCACTTTGCTCAGGTTTAGTGATACTTACAAGCTCTACTTTTTCAAACTGGTGTTGTCTTATAATACCCCTTGTATCACGCCCTGCACTGCCTGCTTCTTTTCTAAAACAAGCACTATAACAAGTCATTTTTATCGGTAAAGTTTCACTCGCTAAAATTTCTCCGCTGTAAAGATTGGTTACTGGAATTTCAGAAGTTGAGATCAAATACAAATCCTCATCATCTACCTTATACATATCTTCTTTAAATTTTGGCAACTGACCCGTCCCAAACATAGTAGCACCATTTACCAAAAAAGGTACATTAACAAATTCAAATCCACGACTTCTATTAAAATCTATCATATAATTTACCAAAGCACGGCTTAATAAAGCTCCTTCATTTTTAAGCACACAAAAACGACTTTGTGAAATTTTTACCCCACGCATAAAATCAAGCCAATTTAAACTCTCGCCTAATTCAAAATGTTCTTTTGGAGTAAAATCAAAGCTAGGTGGATTTAAAACTTTTTTAAGCTCCACATTTTCATTTTCATCTTCACCCACAGGCACACATTCATCAGGGATATTTGGGATGGCATGAGCGATTTCCTCAAGCTCATTTTCTAAAGCATTTACTTTAGCGCTTTGCTCATTAATTTTGCTTTTATTTTCGCTTAATTTTGCTTTTAAACTTTCTTTATCTTCGGCTGTAGCAAGCTCTTTACTGAATTTATTTTGAAAAGCTTGAAATTCTTCCAAGGCTATTTTTTCTTTTTTTAAACTTGCAAAAAGTTCAGCAAGTTTTTTTAAGATATTTTCATCAACTTTTTTATTTTTTAACTTTTTAGCCACTTCATCAAAATTATTTTGCAAATTTTTTAAATCTAGCATTTTCTACTCCTTAAAGTCCGATTTTTTCATAAATTTTTTGCATTTTTTCTTGGGCGATTTTTCTTGCTTTTGTCGCACCAAAATCCAAAATTTCTTTCAAATGCGAAGGCTTTTCTAAAAGCTCATTATATTTTTCTCTTGCTTCTTTAAAATAAGCATTTACAAGCTCGTTTAAATATATTTTAAAATGTCCATAACCCTCACCACCTTTTTCATAGCGTATTTGTAATTCTTTTTGCCCTGATTCATCTAAAAAAAGCTTTGCGATTTTAAAAATATTGCAGTTTTCATGATCTTTTGGATCTTCTAAAGCGGTACTATCTGTAACTATGGAAGAAATTTGTTTTTTTAAGGTTTTTTCACTGCTAAAAATATCTATAGTATTTTGATAAGATTTACTCATTTTTGCTCCATCAGTACCCACAACCACAGCTACTTCTTCATTAACTCTCGCTTCTGGAAGGGTAAAAATTTCACCCCATTCATTATTAATTTTTAAAGCAATATCGCGTGCGATTTCAACATGCTGGATTTGATCTTTTCCTACAGGGACAATTCGTGTATCAAAAAGTAAAATATCTGCCGCCATTAAAACAGGATAAGAAAAAAGCCCATGTGAAGCACTAAGTCCCTTAGCAACTTTATCCTTGTAACTATGTGCACGCTCTAATAAACCCATAGGAGTAAATTGCGATAAAATCCAATAAAGCTCCATAACTTCCTTAACATCACTTTGCAACCAAAAAACGCTTTTTTGAGGATCTATACCAAGGCTTAAAAAAGCCGCAGCAGCTTTTAAGGAATTTTGTTTAAGTTTTTCTCCATCTTGAGAAGAAGTCATGGCATGATAATTAGCAATAAACATAAACATTTGGCTTTTTTCTTGTGCATCTACCATTTGCTTAATCGCACCAAAATAATTACCTATATGCAAATCGCCACTTGGCTGAAGGCCTGTTAATACTCTCATTTTATCACCTTTTTAATCTCGCTTAAAAGCTCATCTATATTTTTATTTTCTATATTTAAAATAAAATTTGCCTTTTGTTCATACTTGCTTAAACGCTCATTATATAATTTTTTTGCTTTAATTTCATCATAAAATAAAGGTCTTTTAGAAATTTCATCTTTGTCTAAACGCTTTTTTAAATATTCAAAATCTGCTTTTAAATAAATACAAAAACCTGCTTTTTCTAAATTTGAAACATTAACAAAACCCCCACCTGTAGCAATACAAGTTTTCTCACAAGAACTGAAAAAATCAGCCATTTTTTGCTCTTGTTCTCTAAAAAAATTTTCCCCTTTTTGTTCAAAAATTTCACTGACTTTTTGATTAAATTTTTGTTCTATTAAAAAATCACTATCTAAAAAAACAAGATCTAAATCCTTAGCTAAAGCTCTTGCTAAAGTGCTTTTTCCAGAACCCATAAATCCTATAAAAACGATATTTTTAGCTTTCATCATTTTCTTTACTGCCCTTTTTACGCGAAGCAATCACTAAAGGCACACCTTCAAAATTAAATTCTTTTCTGATTTGATTTTGTAAATAACGCTTATAGCTAAAATGCAAGGCCTTAGGACGATTCATAATAAGTGCAATTTTTGGCGGTGCTAAGTCATATTGTACTGCATAATAAATTTTAACCAATTTCCCATAATCATGCGGCAAAGGATGTGCTCTTGTGGCATTTTCTATCAAGATATTAAGCTTAGAAGTTTGGATTTTTTGAGTGAAATTTTCAAAAATTTGCAAAATTTTATCGAGTAAAACATGCACCCTTTTTCCACTTAAAGCTGATACGCTAATCACGGGTGCGTAAGCTAGAAATTTAAAACGATCAAGACGCAATTCTTTTACAGTCTTATCAAAATCCATCTCACTTTTATCCCATTTATTTAAAACAATAATCACACCCAAATAATGCTTAGCCACAAGCCCAGCAATGCGTTCATCAAGCTCGTTAAAGCCCTCATGCGCATCTAAAACCAAAAGTGCTATTTGAGAATGAGATAAAATTTTTTCCGTGCGATTTAGGGCAAAGCGTTCGAGTCCTTGAATTTTACCCCTTTTTCTAATACCTGCAGTATCAACAAATTCTATCACTTTATCTTTATGAACTACACTTTCATTAACAGGATCTATAGTAGTTCCTGCAATAGAACTTACAACACTGCGTTCTTGTTTAACCAAAGCATTTAAAAGACTTGATTTTCCAACATTTACACGCCCTACAATACCCACTCTGATATGATTTTGATCGACTTCTTTAAATTGAAATTCTTTTCCTTCTTCATAATACTCTAAAAAATCTTCTAAATTTTCTTCTTCATCGGGGATTAAAAACTCTTCATGTAAAAATTTTTCAAGCCATTCATAAAGTTCATCTAAGCCTACATTATGGGTTACTGAAAGATTAAAGATTTCCTTTATACCAAAATTTGCAAACTCCCAAGCCCTTTCTTCATCTTTTTTATTATCTACTTTATTAATCACTAAGGCTATAGGTTTTCCAAGTTTTTTTAAAGAATAAAAAAATTGTCTATCCTCATCATCAGGCGCTAATTTCCCATCAACTAAATAAAGTATGATATCGCTTTCTTTGGCTACTTTTAAAGTGTTTTTTTTCACATTTTTAAAAAGTTCATCACTTTCATCAAGCCCTCCACTATCAATAAGCATGGCTTTTTTTGAATGAATATGAATTTGCGTTTTATTTGTATCTCTAGTTGTACCTGAAATATCACTTGTAATAGCTATTCTTTGTCTTGCCATTCTATTAAAAAGGCTTGATTTACCAACATTTGGCTTGCCTATAAGTATGATGCTTTGCATTTTTTTCCTAGAAAATTATATTTTTAAAATTATATAAAATTTGGCTTAATATTAAGCAAAAAAAGACTAGAATTAACCCAGATTTTAGTCAAGGAAAAAAATGCTAAAAGTAATCAAGCATAATTTAGGAATTTATTTCATGATTTTAGCATGTTTGGATTTTGCACTTATGGGAGCTTGTGCAAAAATTCTTAGCAAGGAAATGAGTTCTATAGAAATTATGTTTTTTAGAAATATCATAGGAATTTTTTTCATAGTCTATCTTTTAAAACGATCTAAGGCGCATAAAGAAGGGGGACATTTTTGGCTCTTGGTATTTCGTGGAGTAGTAGGCACGCTTTCACTATATATGTTTTTCTATAATGTTTCAAATATTACACTAGGTGGAGCTTTTGCTTTTCAAAAAACTGCTCCTATTTTTATTACTTTAATAGCTTTTGTTGTTTTTAAAGAAAATATTGGTATCAAAGGCTGGATAGGAATTTTAATAGCATTTGGTGGAGTACTTTTAATCGCTCAGCCTTGGGCTCATAATTTAAATCATTCAGGCTTTGATTTAAAAAATTCAGTTATAGGTATCACGAGTGGATTTTTAGCCGCTTTAGCTCTTACAAGTGTAAGAGAACTTAGAAAATCTTACACTACAGAACAAATTGCCTTTTCTTTTATCCTTTTAGGAACCTTAATGCCTTTAATTTCTATGATCAGTGCTGAATTTTTTGAACCACAGCATCTTGATTCTTTACATTTAGATTTCATTCTAGCGCCTTTTGTGATGCCAAGTCTTGCAGCTTGGCTTATCATTGCCATTATGGGAACTTTAGGCACCATTTATCAAATTCATGTCACTAAAGCTTATGGTATCGCTAAACAAGCAGGAGTGGTTGCCGGAGTTAGTTATCTTGATGTAGTATTTAGTATGATAGTTGGGATAATTTTGGGAGATAATTTACCAAGTACTATGGTTTTTTTAGGTATAATAGGCATTATTTTTGGTGGATTAATTTTAGTTAAGAACAAAGGAAAAAAATGAAAAAAATGATACTCATTGCTGGTCCTTGCGTGATAGAAAGCAAAGATTTGATTTTTAAAGTTGCTGAACAGTTAAAAAATTTTAATGAAAATCCAAATATAGAATTTTATTTCAAATCAAGTTTTGATAAGGCCAATCGCACAAGTATTAATTCTTTTCGAGGTCCTGGTCTTGAAGAAGGATTAAAAATTTTACAAAGCGTAAAAGATGAATTTGGTATGAAAATCTTAACCGATATACACGAAAGCAATCAAGCAAACCCTGTAAGTGAAGTAGCTGATGTCTTGCAAATTCCTGCTTTTTTATGTCGTCAAACCGATTTACTTGTAGCTGCAGCAAAAACTAAGGCAAAAGTTAATATCAAAAAAGGACAATTTTTAAACCCAAGCGATATCAAATACAGCGTTAAAAAAGTTCTACAAACCCGTGGTATAGAAGATGAAGGCTATGAAGCTGCTCAAAAAAATGGTGTTTTTGTAGCTGAAAGAGGAGCTAGCTTTGGCTATGGAAATTTAGTAGTAGATATGCGTTCTTTAGTTATCATGCGTGAATTTGCTCCAGTTATGTTTGATGCTACCCATAGCGTACAAATGCCAGGGGCTGCAGGTGGAAGTAGCGGAGGGAAAAGCGAATTTGTAGAACCTTTAGCAAGAGCGGCAGCAGCCGTAGGCATAGATGGCTTTTTCTTTGAAACACATATTAATCCTTGCGAGGCTTTATGCGATGGACCCAATATGCTTAATCTTACACGCCTTAAAAATTGCGTTAATACATTACTAGAAATACAAAATATCATAAAGGAAAACAAATGAATATTATTGAAGGAAAATTAAATTTAGACTCAAATACAAAAATTGCTATCATTAATGCAAGATTTAATCATATCATCACAGATCGCCTTGTAGAAGGAGCAAAAGATGCTTTTTTAAGACACGGAGGCAAAGAGGAAAATCTAAGCCTTATACTTGTTCCTGGTGCTTTTGAACTTCCGTATGCGTTAAAAAAAGCTATAGAAAGCAAAAAATTTGATGCAATTTGTTGCGTAGGTGCAGTAATTCGTGGCTCAACTCCGCATTTTGACTATGTTTCAGCAGAAACCACCAAAGGCATAGCCAATGTGAGTTTAAATCATAATATCCCTGTAAGCTTTGGTGTTTTAACTACAGATACAATAGAACAAGCCATAGAAAGAGCTGGAAGCAAAGCAGGCAATAAAGGCTTTGAAGCTATGACAACTGTAATCGAGATGTTAAATTTAAGCAAGGAGCTTTAATGGCAACGCGTCATCAAGTTCGCCAAAGCGTCATCTCCTTGCTTTATGCTTTTGAGTTAAATTCTCAAAACAACGTTTTTGTAGATGAAATTTTAGATGAAAAAAAAATACGCAATGAACAAAAAAATTTTACTTTAAATTTATATAATGGAATTTTAGATAATTTAAACAATATTGATGAAACCTTAAATTCATTTCTAAATGATAATCAAATTACAGCTTTAGGACATGTAGAAAGAGCTATACTAAGACTTGGAGCTTATGAGTTACTTTTTACCGATACTCCTAGCGCCATTGTCATCAATGAGGCTATAGAACTTGCTAAAGAACTTGCTAATGACAATTCTCCAAAATTTATAAATGGAGTTTTAGATGCCTTAATAAAGGCTAAAAAATGAAGCTTTGTGTCGCACTTGATCTTTCTACAAAAGAAGAATGCTTACAACTTGCCAAAGAATTAAAAAATTTAGACATATGGTTAAAAGTAGGTTTAAGAGCATATTTAAGAGATGGTTTTAAATTCATAGAAGAACTTAAAAAAGTTGATGATTTTAAAATATTTCTTGATCTTAAAATTCATGATATTCCCAACACTATGGCAGATGCTTGCGAAGAAGTATCAAAACTTGGTGTTGATATGATCAATATCCACGCAAGTGCTGGAAAAATAGCCATACAAGAAGTTATGACACGGCTTAGCAAATTTTCAAAAAGACCTTTAGTTTTAGCAGTTTCTGCTCTTACGAGTTTTGATGAAGAAAATTTCTTTAGTATTTATAGACAAAAAATTGAAGAAGCTGTAATTAATTTTTCAAAAATATCCTATGAAAATGGACTTGATGGTATGGTATGCTCTGTTTTTGAAAGCAAAAAAATTAAAGAGCACACAAGTTCAAATTTCTTAACCCTTACTCCTGGAATTCGTCCTTTTGGAGAAACAAGTGATGATCAAAAACGTGTTGCTAATCTTGCAATGGCTAGAGAAAATTTGAGTGATTATATCGTTGTGGGAAGGCCTATATATAAAAATGAAAATCCTAGGGCTGTATGTGAAAAAATTTTAAACAAAATACACAGAAAAAATATAAGCGAAAACGATATAGAGCAAAATTATGAAGTAATTCAGCAAAAAGAATGGGATATGTGTAATCACTTTGAAGAATGGATTAAAACTCAGCCTGATAAAGAACATGCTTTAAAAGAATTTTATGCTAAGTGTGGGATAAAATATTGAATTATCAACAATTAGAATGCGATTACTTTAATCTTTACAATCAGTTTCTTAGCGTGGATTTTCAAATTTCATTATTTGAAAAAGATCATAAAGGTTTAATTAAAGATTTTATATTTTTTTATTATCAAATTTTAAAGCAAAAAGACTTGAGCTACTTGCTTGAGGTAAGAAATAAAATTTCCCTGAAAGTTTATAATTATATGCAAGAGCACTCCACTTCTCCAAAAGATTTAAGTCTTATTTGTCTAAGAGAAAATAAACATATTAAATTTTTTCAAATATTTTACAAGGCTCTCGCTTATTTTGTAGCCTTTAGAAAAAAACTTGATGGAGAACAAAAAATTAAAAATTTGATTTCAAATATCAATGACTGTTTTGGCTATCATTTCTTGAATTCTGACTTTAACAATCTTCAAAATTTTCAAAAAAGCGATTTGTTCACCTTACCTGAAAAACATCTTAAATATTTTCACTTCGCCATGATTCATCTTTGTTTCATGGTTTTAAATCCTTTAAATTTTAAAGACTCTAATCGGCATCTTGATAAAGCGATTAATTATCTTGTCGATGGAACTTTTGAAATTTATGAGCTCATCTTTAAAGAATATTTTTTATTGTTTTCAAAAGATAAAGAGCTCAAGGATGAACTTAGAAAATTAAAAAAATTAGAATTTAAAATTCTAATGCAAGAAACTTCAAAAATGAAACTACTTAATCACTATAAAGAATTTTGCGAAGAAATATTCTACAATATAGAACTTGAAAAAATCACACAAAATTAATCCTGTATTAACATTGTTATAGTTTAATAATAAAAATTTTTAATAAGGAAAAATTATGCTTATAACACCTGAAAAACTTTATAAACAAAGGAGAAATTTTTTAAAACTTGGAGCGGGTGCTTTAATAAGTTCAAGCGTGCTTGCTTCTAAACTATCTGCTTTAAATTTCACAAGCGATACTAATCCAAACAAACTTGAAATCAGCGATGAAGAACTGGCTACAAATTATGTCAATTTTTATGAATTTTCAACAGATAAAAGAAAGGCTGTATCATTGGCACAAAATTTCAATACTCAAAATTGGAAAATCGATATCAGTGGAGAAATAGAAAAACCTTTAACTTTAAGCATGGAAGATATTTTAAAATTTCCACTAGAAGAAAGAATTTATCGTTTTCGCTGTGTTGAAACTTGGTCTATGGTGGTACCTTGGGTAGGCTTTGAATTGCGTCGTTTGATTGAAATGGCAAAACCTACAAGCGAGGCAAAATTTGTTAAATTTACCACTCTTTTAGATAAGAGCCAATTTCCCGATCAAGACGCTTTATTTCCAACTATAGACTATCCTTATGTAGAAGGACTTCGCATGGATGAAGCTATGCATCCTCTTACCTTGCTTGCAGTAGGAATGTATAAAAAAGCCTTAAAGCCTCAAAATGGCGCTCCAATACGCCTTGTTGTTCCTTGGAAATATGGCTTTAAAAGTATTAAATCCATAGTTAAAATAGAATTTACCAAAGAACAGCCTAAATCCACTTGGGAAAGTTACGCTCCAAGTGAATATGGTTTTTATGCTAATGTCAATCCTAATGTTTCTCATCCTAGATGGTCTCAAGCTAACGAGAGGGCTTTAGGAGACTTCTTTACCAAACCTACTTTAATGTTTAATGGATATGAAAAAGAAGTGGCAAGTTTATATAAAAACATGGACTTGAAAGTGAATTTTTAATGCAGACAAAATACTTTAAATTTCTTGCTTATTTTAGCTTTATCATAAGTTTAATTTATGGCTTTTATCATATCATAAAAGCCTTTGATTTTGTAAAAGAAGCCTATATTTACACTGGAATATTTGCTTTAATCTTTTTAAATTTAAGTCTTTTATTTTCTTTACTTAAATTTAAAAAAACAAGAAATTATCCTAAAATTTTAGGTATTTTTGCAGCTTTTTGGGCGATTTTGCACTTTTTAAATTATTTTATTTTTGATAGAAATGCTCAAATTTTAAGGCTTTTCGATGATATTTCACATCGTTTATTAGAAGCAAGTGGATTTATCGCATTTTTAATCATATTTTTAATGCTTTTAAGTTCTTTTAAAATCTTTAAAAAACTTAGTAAAATCAGAAAACTAGGATATTTATGCTTAGTTTTGGCAAGTTATCATTATTTTTTAACCCCAAAAATTCCTATGTTTTGGGAATGGAGTGCTTTAATTATAGCTTTGTTTTATTTTATAGTTCGCTATACAAAAACATTAAAAAAGTTAAAATCCAACAATCTTACTTTTATCAAAACTTGAATTTAATTCTTTTTGTATGCTTTCTATAAAATCTTGCATTTTAAAAACCCCATCTTTTGATACAGCTACTTTCAAAGCTGTATTCTTCACCACCATTAAAATTTGTGCTCCACTTAATTCATAATTTGATAAAATATTTATATCAAAATCTTTTTCAAATAATGCTTTTTTAGGTAGAAATTTTTCCCAAATTTTAAGCCTATCTTTAAAATCAGGTTTTTTAAATTCTATCTTATAATCAAATCTTCTTGAAAATGCACTATCTAAGCTTTCTAAAAAATTTGTCGTAGCGATAATCACACCACTAAAACGCTCAATTTGCTCTAAGAATATATTTTGCATTTGATTATGCATTTTATCGCTACCACTACTTCCATCTACACGCGTACTTAAAAACTGATCAGCTTCATTGAGAAGTAAAATAGGACTTTGTTTACAAGTTTGCACGATATTTTTATAAGTATCAAAAATTTTTCTTACATTTTGCTCACTCTCTCCAACCCATTTGCTCAAAATTTTAGAACAGTCAAAACTAAGAACAGATTTTTTCATTGATTTAGCCATAGCTAAAGCTGACATAGTTTTTCCAGTACCAGCAGGACCATAAAAAATAATTTTAGCTTCTATATTTTTATTACTCTTTATACCCCAAGAATGAAGTCTTTCTAGGACTTTTTTATCTTGTTGTTTTAAAATATTTTCTAAAAGCTCTTTTGTATTTTCAGGCATAATAATATCATTGATGTCAGTGCTTGGTTCTATAAGCTCGAAAATATCTTGATCTTTTAAAACACTTTCAATTTTGATTTTTTTACTTTGTTTTGGTTCAAAATTTATAATTCTTTGTAAAATTTCATCGATAATAAAAAAACTTTTAGAAATATCTCCAAAAGCATTTAAATATTCATCATACTCGATTAAGTTTAAAAGAGGAGCATTTTCTTGTAATAGTTTTTTATTTTTATGCCTTTCTAAATCATTTTCACTGATTAAAGAAAGTAAAGAATTCATTTCTCTAGAAATCGAACTTTCATTACTTAAGGCGTATTCTTCTTTTAAAAGTGCTAGAAAAATAATTTGTTCTTTATGTTCAAGATTGTATTCTTTAAAAATATCAGCCAATACATTATAAAATTTACTTTTTTTTAGTCTTTCTTTGATATGTTTTTCATAAAGTTTAATTTGATTTTTTATTTCACTATTATAAGCACTTTTTTGTATAAAACTTAATCTTTCGTATAATTGAATACGCGCAAATTCATCTTTTAAATATTCTAAATAATCTGCATAAGCCTCTTGTTTCTCAAAATTTAAACGAGGTTTTGCTTCTAAAAATTCTAAAAAATATTCACTTAGACTAAGCTCACTTTGCAATAAGGCAAGAGTTAATGTTTGAGTTTTATTATTTTCTAAACTTTTAAAAAAACTCGAATTTTGATTTACAAAACCTCTTTCGATAAGTTTTTTTAAATCCTCCAAAGCATCAAGATAAAGATACTTATCATTTCCAAAAATTGTCGATAATAAAGTAAAGGCATTGATAGAAGAAATAGAAACGACATAATTTCTACAAAGTTCTCTAAGAATCAAAGCCTCATTTTTAGCACACTTAAGCTCTTTATAAATTTGAGTATCTTCTATATTTTTCAAACTTAAAAAATTTTTTAATTTTTCCATTATTTTTTAAATTCCTTAAGCTCATCTTCGTTAAATTCTACGCAAATATTTTCATCTAAAAAATGACCTTCAAAAGGTAGATAACAAATTTTTAGTTTTCCATTATTAAGCAAAAAATTATTATTAAATTGTAAATTTTGCAGATCTTCAAAACACTCATCACATGTATTTTTAAGCTTCTCATGTAAAAGATTTTGAAATTTTTGATTTTTAGTATTATACAAATCATTTAGTTTTACAAATGCGTGAGCATTAATATCATAAACAAAATTATTTAATTCTAAAATAGCACGGCTCATACCATCTTCATAAAAATAATACCATTCTTCAAAACTAATTTTTCCATCTTGTAAAAAAATAGGCTTTTGGCGAATTTGTTCAAAACTAAATACACTCTTATGAACAGGATGAAATTCTTTAAAATCATCATTAAAACCTATAAAATCAAGACTACGCTTTATACGAATGCCATCTTGCGTTTCAACAAGTTCTAAAGTAGTTGTTCCTAAATTTTCTCCTTGAAAATTTTTATTATCATATGTAAGCATTTTAGAAGAATTGATTTTATATTTTTTACGCTCATCCTGCCAAAAATCATTTGTCTTAACGAGCGGAATCTCTAAATTTCCATTTATATCATCAATAATTAAAAAACTAGAACTTGTTTGATTTTTATCCCTGTCAAAAAGTGGAGTCATAGGCGCATTATCATAAACTATGGCAAAAATTTCTTTATCCTGCAAATGATAAAAATACAATTCACCTTTATAAACTTGCGCTAAAGCTAGATTTACAAAGCAAAATACCAGTAAAAAAAATTTCAAACTCTATCCTTTAATTTTGAATATGCGTTAAGATAATTTTAGTATGTGAAATTTTATCAAAAAAACTTACTTTATTATCACAAACTTGATAAAAAATTTCATAATTTTTTGCTTTTAAATTTTGTTCAAAACCACAATCAGTTTTTTCTAAATTTTTACCCTGCCATAAAGCATTTGCCTTTAAAATATCACTTAAAATATCATCATAATATACATTTTTAAAAAATTTTTGATTAAACACTTTTTTATCATAACACACTGCATTGATACAAATTTTATCTTTGATTTTGAGTTCAAAAAAAGCTTGCCCTAGTTTATAAACTTCTAAATTTAAAGCATTATTTTCTTTTTTTAAAAAAGCTGCGTCATTGATTTTTATCATAGGAGAAGCAATCAAAACCATCAAGCTTTGACTCGAAAAATTTTGATTTTTCACACTACAAGCACAAAGAAAAAAAATAAAACACAGAGCTAAACAATGCTTCAAATTTGACCTTATTTAAGATTTTTAAAACTGATATTTAACTCTAAATCAAGCTCTTTTACAAGCTTCATCACAGCTTGTAAATCATCAATTTGTTTTGCTACAACACGAATTTCTTCACCACGAATCGAAGAATTAACTTTAAGTTTGCTATCTTTGATAGCTTTATTGATTTTTTTGGCATTTTCACTATCAATAGCATCGTTTGCTTTCAAATTTAAACGAAACATTGCTCCACTTTCACGAGAAAGCTCTTTAATAGCATTAGGATTAATTCCTCTTTTGATAAGTTTAGAAATCACTATATCTTTTAAAACATCAAGCTTTCCTTCACTAGAAGAACTGAGTTTAAAAATACTCTCTTTTTCGCTTAAATCAATCTCACACTTAATTCCTTTTAAGTCATAACGACTATCAAGTTCTTTTTTAGCTTGTTCAAAAGCATTTTTTAACTCTTGTTTATCTAAAGCTGCTGAAATATCAAAACTATGTTCACTTGCCATTTTCTATCCATTCTTTTAAATTATTATAAACTATATCCATTAAAGCATTTAAAGCCTCCTTGCTCGCCCACGCAACATGAGGAGTGATAATAAGATTTTCTTTATTTTTAATGCTTAAAAGTGGATGATTTTTCATCATAGGTTCAATTTCTAAAACATCAAGCCCTACACGAATATTTTTTTCATCTATGATTTTAGCTAAATCATTTTCATTGACAATCCCACCTCTTCCTACATTAATCAAAATCGCATTATCTTTTAAAAGCTTTAATTCTTCAAAGGCGAGTAAATTTTTGGTTTTTTCATTTAAAGGTGCGTGGATACTTATAATATCGCAAGTTTTTAATAAATCTTTTAATTCCAAATGTACAAAATCTGCGTTTTTATTAGCTCCACTCGTAGAATAATAATAAATTTCGGCTCCAAAAGCCTTTGAAATTTTTGCCACTTCTTTACCTATGGTTCCTAAACCTATAATACCATGTTTTTTACCACTTAAGGTGTTTAAAATTCTACTATAATCTGTAAAAATAGGACTTTCACACCATTTACCCTCTTTGCTCCATTTGTCATAATAAAGCACTTGATTTAAAAAAGCAAACATAAACGCAAAAGTATGTTGCACCACACTCATAGTAGAATACCCAGCAGCATTTTTTACAATAATACCTTTTTCTTTAGCATACTCAATATCGATATTATTAACCCCTGTAGCAGTTTCCAAAATGAGTTTTAAATTTTTACAAGCATCAATCACATCTTTATCAATTACAACCTTGTTTGTCATGGCGACATTAGCATCTTTTAAACGCTCTATGGTTTGCTCTTTATTTGTTGTGGTATAAATTTGCAAAGAACCAAATTTTTCAAAAACACTTAAATCATAATCCCCTAAAGTTGCCGCATCTAAACAAACAATTTTCATTTCTAATCCTTTATAATATGTCCTACAAATTTAGAATAATTATCAAGCACAAGTCCTCCTTTTCTAAATCCTAAGCCACACCCTTCATAAGCAAAGAAAACACCTGCTTGATAGTATTCGTTTTCACATGAATTAAACTCTACATATTCTTGATAAATAGCCTTATTATTCCCATAAGGACCTACATTCTCATGCAAAGTTTTTCCATCTTTAATTATACTGATATTTGCACCTTCTCTACCAAAAACAGGTTTTTTAACATAGTTTTTACCTTCCAAAGGAGTATCTTTTGTTTCTAAAAGTAATGGATGATTTGGATAAAGTTCCCATAGAATTTTTAAAATTCCCTTAGATTGAAATAAAAGCGTATAAGCAGGATTTAAAATAATTGCTCTTTGATTACGCATGATTTGAGTTAAAAGCATAGCAAGTTCACCCTCTTCTATGGCTATATCTTCCCAAGGAATAAGCTTAAACCAATACTCATAATTTTCACCCTCTTTAAAAATTCCTTCTTCACTAAATTCTACCTCATCTACAAAGGAAAAATTAGTTTGAAAACCTGCTTCATTGGCTATATGTGCAAGCAATTTTGTAGTGATTTCCTCTTCTTTACTTCCTGCAACACTTGAAAAAAGAATTTTCCATCCTTGATAATGCTCTTCAAACCCTTCAACACTTTCATCAAGGGTAATAAGTCTTTTAAAATTATCCATCAAACTTTCATAAATGCTGTTAAATTGTGCGCTTTCATCCATTCCATTTTGTTTTAAAAGTGCCCATTGTAAAATCGCACTTTCAAAAAGAGCAGTAGGGGTATCAGCATTAAATTCTATAAGTTTTATAGGCTTGCCATCAAGTCCACCCGCTAAATCAAAACGCCCATATAAATGCCAATGAACCTCATTTTCCCAACTCATCTTAATCGCATCAATAAGATTAAAAGGAATTCCAAGCTCATCAAAACGATCATTATTAATCACTTCTTGCGCTGCAGCAATAAACATATCATAAAGCTCATTTACCGCTTCATAATAAGCATTAGCTTCACTTTCCTTAACACAAACTAACTTATTGCTAATATAATCACTTCCATCTTCATCTGTATGCCAAGAAAAACCTATATTTTCTAAATAATCTTTTTGAAGTTTGTCTACTTGTAGTAATTGCATTATTTATCCTTAAGAACCAAAAGAAGAACTAGAACTTGTGGCTTTAGAGCCTCCACCAAAAAAACCTGATTTTTTAGCACTTGAAGCAGAGCTTGTTGTGCCTGCTTTATTAAAACTATTAACACTCCTTTGATAAGCACTTTGATTTGAAAAAGCACCGCGTTGTTGGTTGGCAAAATTTTGATTATTGAAAAGTTTTGAACCTATCCAACTTCCTAAAATAGCACCTGCAGCACTTGCGAGTAAAGTTTCCCCTAAACTCAATCCCCCACTACTGATTTGTCCATTGTCTTTAGTTAAATTTGAAGTTCCATTATCAATTTTAGCTGCTTCTTCTTTAATCAAAGCATCCATTTCTTCTTTGGATAAAATTCTTTCTGTGCCATTAAGATCTTTTAAAACTACCCTTGTTTCATCACTTGGATATTGATCTTTGATTTTATACTGCCCTGGAGCTGTTTCTTCGATAATTACAAAAGCTCCTTGAGCATTAGCTGCTTGATTTAAAGTATCTGAATTGTCATTATTACTTCCACAACCTGCTAAAGCACCTCCAGCAACAGCTGCTAAACCACCTATCATACCAATTTGAATGATTTTTTTGATTTTTTTCATAAGTTTATCCTAAAAACAGAAAATTTAAATTAGAAATTTTAACAAAAAATAATAAATACTTTTTAATTTAATACCAAATGAAGTTTGTAGATATAAAAAAAGCCCTTTCGGGCTTTTGGGTTAGAGTCTTGACTCGTAGCGTCTAAGCATATAAAGTCTTTTAAGCATTTTTTTGCGTGCTGAAATTTTTTGTTTTTTGCGAATTTCAGTCATAGGCTCAAAAAATCTTCTTGCTCTTACTTCAGTCACAACTAGATTTCTATCTACTTGTTTTTTGAATTTACGATATGCTTCATCAAAAGACTCGTTAGGATGCACCTTGATTCCTGGCACAGTCCTCACCACCTTTCTGTGTAAATTTTTGTTGTGAAATATAATTATAAAACACTTCTTATTAATTCTAACTTAGAAAGCATTTAAAAATTGTTTTAGTTTTTATCGGTTATAATCCTTAATTACAAAGTACTAAAAAATTATAATTTAAGGTCTAAAAATGCAAGGACACATTACAAACTATACAAAAGAACGATATTTTGTATATTTAATTGCAAGTATTATCATATTTGCCCTACCTTTCATAAGAATTAATGAGAATCATTTTTTTCTTTTAAGTTTTGATCACTCTAAATTAAACCTATTTTTTATTTCTTTTTCAACACAAGAATTTTATCTCATGCCTTTTGTTCTTATATTTCTTTTTTTATTTATTTTTTTTATTACAACTTTAGGTGGAAGAATTTGGTGTGCTTGGAGTTGTCCACAAACGATTTTTAGAGTTATATATAGAGATATCATACAAACTAAATTTCTTAAAATTCGCAAAAATATCAATAACAAACAAAAAGAATATGAGAGGCAATATTTTAAAAAATTTCTTGGAGTGATAATTTTTTATTTTATATCTTTAGTTGCTGTTAGTAATTTACTTTGGTACTTTATTCCTCCTGAAGATTTTTTCAATTATATTCAAAATCCTGGCGAGCATCTACTTTTACTTGGAATTTTATTTTGTGCTAGCTTACTTTTTACTTTGGATATTACCTATTTACAAGAAAAATTTTGTGTTTATGTCTGTCCTTATGCAAGAATACAATCTGTAATGTTCGATCATGATACAATGCAAGTGATCTACGATGAAAAACGCGGGGGCTTGATCTATGATGGACACACCAAACTTCATAAAAAACCGCCTGAGGGAGAATGCATAGGTTGCGAAGCCTGTGTTAGCATCTGTCCAACTCATATTGACATACGCAAAGGAATGCAACTTGAATGTATTAATTGTCTTGAATGTGCCGATGCTTGCTCTAAGGTTCAAAGCAAATTTAATCGTCCAAGTTTGATCAATTGGACAAGTGCAAAAGCTATTGAAACGCGTTCTAAGGTTCATTATTTAAGATTTAGAACGATAGCATATTTTATAGTTCTTCTAATTGCTTTACTGGCTTTAATCATCATGGGAAGCAAAAAAGAAAGCATGCTTTTAAATATCAATCGTAGTAGTGAATTATATAATATTTCAAATGTTAAAGGTGAATTAGTCATTTCAAATGCTTATACCTTTTTGTTTCAAAATACAGATTCTAAACCTCATGAATATTATTTTACAGCAAATTTAGAAGGAATAAATGATGGAATTGAAATCATAAGACCAAACAAACCTTTTAAATTAAAAGCAGGAGAACAAGTCAAAAAAATAGTTGTTATCAGGGCTACAAAAAATTTAGCAAATAATGATAAAAAAGACGTAATCTTTCCTTTACATATAAAAGCTTACGCAAAGGATAATGAAAAAATTTCGGTTTTTAGAAAAAGTATATTTGTATACCCTAAAAGCACTCTTATAAAGGATAAAAATGAACTCAAATAGAATACCATCACAAAAAGTTTTAGCCAGACAAGAAAAAATCAAAGCAGTGGCCTTAGAGCTTTTTTTAACAAAAGGATACCAAGAAACAAGTTTGAGTGATATTATTAAATTATCTGGAGGATCTTATTCTAATATTTATGATGGTTTTAAAAGTAAAGAAGGGCTATTCTTTGAAATTTTAGATGACATATGTAAAAAACACTTTCATCTTATTTATTCCAAAACACAAGAAATTGAAAATGGCACTTTAAAAGAAATTTTAACTTCTTTTGGTTTAGCTTTTATAGAAATTTTCAATCAACCAGAAGCTGTAGCTTTTGGTAAAATTATCTATTCTCAAGTTTATGACAAAGATAGACATCTTGCCAATTGGATAGAAAACAATCAACAAAATTTTTCCTATAACATACTTATGGATTTTTTCAAGCAACAAAATAATTCTTATATGAAAAAAAATGCAGAAAAACTTGCTGTTCTTTTTTGCACTATGTTAAAAGAACCTTATCATCATCTTAATGTTTTAATTAATGCTCGTTTAAAAAATAAAAAAGAACAAAAAGAACATGTTGAATTTGTTGTAAATGTTTTTCTAAATGGGATCAATGGATCCAAAGCTTAAAAGTAATTTTATTAACCAAAATTAAGATATAATTAGCCAAAAATTTTTGTAATAAATATTACAATTTTTAATTTAATTTTTCAAGGCAAAACCATGAAATTATTTCAAAAAAATACTATTTTAGCTTTAGGTGTTGTGCTTTTACTCACTGCTTGCAGCAAAGAAGAAGCACCAAAAATACAAATGCCGCCTCAACCTGTAACAACCATGAGTGCTAAATCTGAAGATTTACCACTTAGTTTTACTTACCCTGCTAAACTTGTCAGTGATTATGATGTCATTATAAAACCTCAAGTTAGTGGCGTAATAGAAAATAAACTTTTTAAAGCTGGAGATAAAGTAAAAAAAGGACAAACATTATTTATTATAGAACAAGATAAATTTAAAGCTAGTGTTGATTCGGCTTACGGACAAGCTTTGATGGCTAAGGCAACTTTCGAAAATGCAAGCAAGGATTTTAATCGTTCTAAAGCTCTTTTTAGTAAAAGTGCAATCTCTCAAAAGGAATACGACTCTTCTCTTGCTACATTTAACAATTCAAAAGCTAGTCTAGCAAGTGCTAGAGCACAGCTTGCAAATGCAAGAATTGATCTAGATCATACCGAAATAAAAGCTCCTTTTGATGGTACTATAGGAGATGCTTTAGTTAATATAGGAGATTATGTAAGTGCTTCAACAACTGAACTAGTTAGAGTTACAAATTTAAATCCTATTTACGCAGATTTCTTTATTTCAGATACAGATAAACTAAATTTAGTCCGCAATACTCAAAGTGGAAAATGGGATTTAGACAGCATTCATGCAAATTTAAATCTTAATGGAGAAACCGTTCAAGGCAAACTTTATTTTATTGATTCTGTTATAGATGCTAATAGTGGAACAGTAAAAGCCAAAGCTATATTTGACAACAACAACTCAACACTTTTACCAGGTGCTTTTGCAACAATTACTTCAGAAGGTTTTATACAAAAAAATGGCTTTAAAGTGCCTCAAATAGCTGTTAAACAAAATCAAAATGATGTTTATGTTCTTCTTGTTAAAAATGGAAAAGTAGAAAAATCTTCTGTACATATAAGCTACCAAAACAATGAATATGCCATTATTGACAAAGGATTACAAAATGGCGATAAAATCATTTTAGATAACTTTAAAAAAATTCAAGTTGGTAGCGAAGTTAAAGAAATTGGAGCACAATAATGTTTTCTAAATTTTTTATCGAAAGACCTGTTTTTGCTTCAGTTGTTGCAATTATCATTTCTTTAGCTGGAGCTATAGGTCTTACAAATTTACCTATAGAACAATATCCTTCTTTAACCCCTCCTACAGTTAAAGTAAGTGCAACTTACACAGGAGCTGATGCACAAACCATTGCTTCAACAGTTGCAAGTCCTATCGAAGATGCAATCAATGGCGCAGATAATATGATTTACATGGATTCAACTTCAAGTTCTTCAGGAACTATGAGTTTGACTGTTTATTTTGATATCGGTACAGATCCTGATCAAGCCACCATAGATGTTAATAATAGAATTTCAGCCGCAACTGCAAAAATGCCAGATGCAGTTAAAAAACTTGGAGTAACAGTTAGAAAAACTTCCTCAACAACACTTGCTGCAATTTCTATGTATTCAAGTGATGGCTCAATGAGTGCAGTAGATGTATATAACTATATCACTTTAAATGTTTTAGATGAGTTAAAAAGGGTTCCAGGAGTTGGAGATGCAAACGCTATAGGAAATCGTAATTATTCTTTAAGAATTTGGCTCAAGCCTGATTTATTAAATAAATTTGGAATCACAGCTACTGATGTAATTTCTGCGGTTAATGACCAAAATGCCCAATACGCAACTGGTAAAATTGGCGAAGAACCTGTAACCCAAAAATCCCCTTATGTTTATTCAATCACTATGCAAGGAAGACTACAAAATCCTAGTGAATTTGAAAACATTATTTTAAGAACAAATAATGATGGATCATTTTTAAGACTTAAAGATGTAGCTGATGTGGAAATAGGATCACAACAATACAGCTCACAAGGACGATTAAATGGCAATGATGCAGTTCCAATTATGATCAATCTTCAATCAGGGGCAAACGCATTGCATACAGCAGAACTTGTTCAAGCCAAAATGCAAGAACTTTCAAAAAATTTTCCAAAAGGTTTAACATATAAAATTCCTTACGATACAACAAAATTTGTAATAGAATCAATCAAAGAAGTTGTTAAAACTTTTGTTGAAGCTCTAATTTTAGTTATCATTGTTATGTATATGTTCTTAAAGAATTTCCGTGCAACACTTATTCCTATGATAGCTGTACCTGTTTCATTGTTAGGAACTTTTGCTGGACTTTATGTTTTAGGTTTTAGTATTAACTTGCTTACGCTTTTTGCTTTAATTTTAGCCATAGGGATCGTTGTAGATGATGCGATTATAGTTGTAGAAAATATTGATAGGATTTTACATGAAAATGAGCAAATAAGCGTAAAAGATGCTGCTATCCAAGCGATGCAAGAAGTTAGCTCTCCGGTTATTTCAATTGTTCTTGTGCTTTGTGCTGTTTTTGTACCAGTTTCTTTTATATCAGGTTTTGTTGGAGAGATTCAAAGACAATTTGCTCTTACCTTAGCTATATCTGTAACCATATCAGGTTTTGTTGCTCTTACCTTAACACCTTCTTTATGTGCACTCTTTTTGCGACGCAATGAAGGAGAGCCATTTAAATTTGTAAAGAAATTTAATGATTTTTTTGATTGGAGTACCTCTGTATTTAGCGCAGGAGTAGCATATATCCTAAAAAGAACCATTCGTTTTGTTTTAATTTTTTGTATTATGCTTGGAGCAATTTTTTATCTCTATAAAGCAGTACCAAATTCTTTAGTTCCTGAAGAAGATCAAGGTTTGATGATTAGCATTATTAATCTTCCTTCAGCTTCAGCACTCCATAGAACAATTTCAGAGGTTGATCACATAAGCCAAGAAGTTTTAAAAACTAATGGAGTTAAAGATGCAATGGCTATGATAGGATTTGATCTTTTTACAAGTTCACTCAAAGAAAATGCCGCTGCAATGTTTATAGGTTTGCAAGATTGGAAAGATAGAAATGTAAGCGCTGATCAAATTATAGCCGAACTTAATAAAAAATTTGCTTTTGATCGCAATGCTTCAAGTGTATTTATAGGCTTACCTCCTATACCTGGATTAAGTATCACAGGCGGTTTTGAAATGTATGTTCAAAACAAAAGCGGAAAAAGCTATGATGAAATACAAAAAGATGTAAATAAACTTGTTGCTGTGGCCAACCAAAGAAAAGAGCTATCAAGAGTAAGAACAACCCTTGATACAACTTTCCCTCAATACAAGCTTATAATTGATAGAGATAAATTAAAACACTACAATCTTAACATGCAAGATGTTTTTAACACGATGAATGCAACTATAGGCACTTATTATGTTAATGATTTTTCTATGCTAGGTAAAAATTTCCAAGTAAATATCCGCGCAAAAGGTGATTTTAGAAATACACAAGATGCGTTAAAAAATATTTTTGTAAGATCAAATGATGGAAAAATGATACCACTTGATTCTTTCTTAACTTTACAAAGAAGTTCAGGGCCTGATGATGTAAAACGATTCAACCTTTTCCCAGCAGCACAAGTTCAAGGTCAACCCGCACCAGGTTATACTTCAGGTCAAGCTATAGAAGCGATTGCTCAAGTAGCAAAAGAAACTTTAGGGGATGATTATTCCATAGCTTGGAGTGGATCAGCTTATCAAGAAGTTTCTAGTAAAGGAACAGCAAGTTATGCTTTTGCTTTAGGTATGATATTTGTCTTTTTAATTCTAGCTGCTCAATATGAAAGATGGCTTATACCTTTAGCAGTCGTAACAGCTGTACCTTTTGCGGTATTTGGATCATTTTTATTGGTATATTTAAGAGGATTTAGCAATGATATATATTTTCAAACAGGACTTTTGCTCTTGATTGGACTTTCAGCTAAAAATGCTATCTTAATCGTAGAATTTGCAATGGAAGAGCGCTTTAAAAAAGGTAAAGGAGTTTTTGAAGCAGCTGTTGCAGCAGCAAAACTTCGTTTTCGTCCTATCATAATGACTTCTTTGGCATTTACTTTTGGGGTCTTACCAATGATTTTCGCAACAGGAGCAGGAAGTGCTTCAAGACACTCTTTAGGAACAGGGCTTGTTGGTGGAATGATCGCAGCATCAACTTTAGCGATATTCTTCGTGCCTTTATTTTTCTATCTTTTAGAAAATTTTAATGAATGGCTAGATAAAAAAAGAGGTAAGGTTCATGAATAAAATAATTTCAATTAGCACTATAGCAAGTTTTACTCTTTTGATTTCAGCTTGCTCTTTAAGTCCAAATTTAAATACTCCCGAAGCAAACTATAGCATTGATAATAAGCTTGGAGCCTTATCTTGGGAAAAAGAAAACAATAGCTCTATCACAAAAAATTGGTGGAAAGACTTTGATGATGAAAATTTAAATAAAGTGGTTGATTTAGCACTTAAAAATAATAATGATTTAAAACTTGCCTTCATACACATGGAACAAGCTGCTGCTCAATTAGGTATAGATTTTAGCAGTTTGTTGCCAAAATTTGATGGTAGTGCAAGCGGAAGTCGTGCAAAAACAGCTATAAATGCTCCAAGCAATCGAACTGGGGAAGTAAGTTACGGTAATGATTTTAAAATGGGACTTAATTTAAGCTATGAAATCGATCTTTGGGGAAAATATCGCGATACATATCGCGCCTCAAAATCAGGCTTTAAAGCAAGTGAGTATGATTATGAAGCTGCAAGACTTTCTGTTATTTCAAATACAGTTCAAACTTATTTTAATCTTGTAAATGCTTATGAAAATGAAAATGCTCTTAAAGAAACCTATGAATCGGCAAAAGAAATTTATAGGATTAATGATGAAAAATTTCAAGTTGGTGCTGTAGGTGAATATGAACTTGCTCAAGCAAGAGCCAACTTAGAAAGTATGGCTTTGCAATATAATGAAGCAAAGTTAAATAAAGAAAATTACCTTAAAGCTTTAAAAATTTTAACTTCAAATGATTTAAATGACATACTTTACAAAAATCAAAGCTATCAAGTTTTTAATCTTAAAGAATTTGACATTCCAACTGGAATTTCAAGTACCATCTTGCTTCAACGTCCAGATATTGGCTCTTCTTTAGAAAAATTAACTCAGCAAAATTATCTTGTTGGAGTAGCTCGCACGGCTTTCTTACCTAGCCTTTCTTTAACAGGATTATTGGGATTTGAAAGCGGGGATTTAGATACCTTGGTTAAAGGAGGTTCTAAGACTTGGAATATAGGTGGAAACTTTACTCTGCCTATTTTTCATTGGGGTGAAATTTACCAAAATGTAAATTTAGCCAAGCTTAATAAAGATGAAGCTTTTGTAAATTATCAAAATACTTTGATTACTGCTTTTGGAGAAATTCGCTATGCTTTAGTAGCTAGAAAAACTATACGCTTACAATACGATAATGCACAAGCAAGCGAACAATCTTACAAAAGAATCTATGAAATTGCTAAAGAACGCTATGATATAGGAGAAATGTCTTTGCAAGATTATTTAGAGGCACGTCAAAATTGGCTTAATGCTGCCGTTGCTTTTAATAATACTAAATATTCTTATGCCAATTCCATAGTAGATGTAATCAAAGCATTTGGTGGAGGATTTGAGCAAAATGAAGACACGAGTAAAAATATAAAAGAAGAATCAAAAAATTTAGATATATCTTTTAGAGAATAGTTCGTTCTATTCTCTAAATAAATTAAAAATCTTTATCTAAATCTGTATCTGTAATTTCATAAACCTTGTAAATAGCAGGCAATAATTTTCTTATAGCATAATCAAAATGATAAAATTGCTTATATACCTCTTCTGGATTTAAATTTTTAGCATTCTTAAAATCAAATACTTCAGTATCATTGATTTTGGCAATATTTTCATCAAAATAAGAGTAAAACTCTGCTCTTTGTTTAAACAAAGCATTTAAATTTTGAACAATTTTGGCTTTATCCATTTTATATCCTTTTTAAATAATTTAAAAACTTAATCCCATTTTTTATTTAAGAAATAAAAAATTTACTCCTATTTTAGCTAAAAATTGATAAAGTTATATCTTAAATATTTTAATATATAGGCCACTTATGAATTTATTTCAAAATTTAGCTTTAAAATACTCTCATACTATGATGGAAAAATCCCTCCAAAAAGGTTTCAATGTCGAACTTTTAAAACAACCCGAAGAAAAAATTCCAAAACAAGACAAAAGCTATATGCTTTATGCCCATGTACCTTTTTGCCATACTTTTTGTCCTTATTGTAGCTTTCATAAATATTATTATGATGAAAATTTAGCCAAAGTATATTTTCAAAATCTTAGAGAAGAAATTAAAATCATGAAAAATAAAGGTTTTGATTTTACCTCCATGTATGTGGGTGGTGGTACAACACTGATTGATGAAGAGGAATTATTAAAAACCTTAGAACTTTGTAAAAAGTTATTTAATATAAAAGAAATTTCATGCGAAAGCGATCCAAATCATATTGATCCAAATAAGCTTTCTATGTTTAAAGGTATAATTGATCGTTTAAGTTGCGGGATTCAAAGTTTTGATGATGAAACTTTGAAAAAAGTGGCAAGATATAATAAATTTGGTTCATCTAAAGAACTTCAAGAAAAAATTTCAAAAGCTTTAGGAATTTTACCTATTTTTAGTATAGATCTTATTTTCAATCTTCCAGGACAAAACGAAAAACAACTTTTAAATGACTTAGAAATTGCTAAAAATTTAGCCCCGCAACAAATCACAACCTATCCTTTAATGAAATCAAATCTTACCAAAGATAATATCGCTAAAAGTCTAGGAGTGAGCATTAAAGATAATGAATTTACTTATTATCAAATCATACGAGAATTTTTTAAAGACTATACCCAAAACAATGGTTGGAGTTTTTCTTTAGAAAAAAACAAGCTTAATGACGAATATGTCAGTTCTCATCATGAATACCTAGGAGTAGGCAGCGGAGCTTTTAGCTTTTTAGATGGGGAGCTTTTAATCAATGCATTTAATCTAAATGATTATGCTAAATTTATACAAGAAAAACAAAATGCTAATATAGCCAAAGCTTGTTTTGATAAAAAAGAAATTATCAAATATGTCTTTTTAACTGAAATTTTTTCAGGGAAAATAGAAATTGATAAATTTAATAAAACTCTAAATTGCAATCTCGAAAAAGAACTTTTCATAGAACTTTTAGGACTTAAAACAAGTGGTGCCATCATAAAAGATCAAAATGCTTTAATCGCAACTGAATTTGGTCAATATCTTTTTGTGGTTTTAATGAAAGATTTTTACACAGGAATGGATCTTGTGCGCGCAGTATTTAGAGATGATAAGCGTCTTAAAAATAAAGATTATATCGATATCATGAAAGAAAATATTGATCCGCTTAACTCCGCTAGTATGGAATTTAAAGCGGAGACAAACTAAAAGGGACGAACAACCATCATTAAAGCGATGATAATAAACATTATAGTTGGAAATTCATTATAAATTCTAAAATATTTTCCACTTTTAGTAGAAGTATCATTTGCTAAAGCTTTTAAACAATAATAATTATGTATATGAAAAATAATCAAAAGTGTAACACAGGTAAGTTTAACATGCATAAAACCCGCACCTACCATTAAAACTTCCTTATGAGCATGCAACATTAAACTTCCTGTGATTAAAGTCACAATCATGGCAGGAGTTTGTATATAATAATAAAGCTTTCTTTCTTGAATTTTTACAACCTCGACAAAACCTTTATTGTCTTTATGTTCAGCATGATACACAAAAAGACGAGGTAAATAAAAAAGACCCGCCATCCAAGAAACAAATGCCAAATAATGCACCCATTTAATCCAAAAATAATAATCATTAATCCATTCTGTCATCTTTTTTCCTTTTTTTAAATATTTCTTGTATTAAAATCAAAGCCACACTTATATTTATCATGACATCTGCAACATTAAAAATAGCAAAATTAAACCATTTATGCCAAAAAAACATATCCACTACACCTCCATGTATAAAAC
The DNA here is from genome assembly GCF_001762865.1 of Campylobacter sp. BCW_6468. Taxonomy (NCBI): domain Bacteria; kingdom Pseudomonadati; phylum Campylobacterota; class Epsilonproteobacteria; order Campylobacterales; family Campylobacteraceae; genus Campylobacter; species Campylobacter sp. BCW_6468. The sequence goes on along the minus strand of NZ_MJXQ01000042.1, from coordinate 90,122 downwards.
GATCCAATAAATTTGAAACGCCGGCACCAAGCATCATTCCAAAAGCTATGCTATGAGTTTTTAAAAGTGTTCTTTGCCAAAAAAGATAAATAAAAAGCACGCCAATTAAAGCAAGATGTAAATATTTTAAATTATGTTCTAAAAAACTCAACATTGAAAAAGCTACGCCTGTATTTAGAGCATAAGTTAAATCTAGGTATTCACTCTGCCATCTAAATCCTGCTAAAGTTAAGGATTTTACCCATTGATCAAGGGCAAAAACCAAAACAAAGGCACCCCAAAAATAAAAAATAAATTTAAAAGTTTTAGCCATTTAAAGCTTTCTTAAAAAACTCCACAACATTTTTCATTTCTTTTTCTAAGAGCTTAATATCTCTGGCTTCTAGTAAAAGTCTTATCAAATTTTCTGTTCCAGAATAGCGAAATAAGGTATTAATATTTTTATTTTCTAAATCTTTTTTTAATTCTTTTAAACCTTTAATTTTATCTAAATCTTTTTTTTCTGCAATTTTAAGATTGGTTAAAAGCTGAGGATAAGGTTTGACTTGACCCAAAATAGAGCTTGCAGATTTTTTCTTAGAAAGCATTAAAGCACTAAATTGCAAAGCAGCTATCAAACCATCTCCAGTTTTTGCATAATCACTAAAAATAATATGCCCACTTTGCTCTCCACCAAAATTTCCACCATTGGCTTTTAATTTTTCAAGCACATATTTATCGCCCACATTACAAGTATCAAGTTCTATACCATGTTTATTTAAAAATTCTTTTAAAGCACCATTACTCATTATAGTGGCTACAACACTTGATTGTAATTTACCTTGTTCTTTAAGATAAAGTGCTAAAACCCCTAATAAACTATCTCCATTAGCCACTTCGCCTTTTTCATCTACAACCACCAAACGATCTGCATCACCATCAAAAGCAAAGCCCACATCTGCACGCAAACGCTTTACCTCAGCAGCTAAATTTGCAGGATGTAAAGCTCCACAATTTTCATTGATATTAAGTCCATTAGGTTTATCGCTCATTACTATAACTTCAGCACCTAATTCCTTAAAAACAGTAGGTGCTACCTTATAAGCTGCCCCATGAGCCACATCTAAAACCACACGCAAAGACTTTAAAGTAAGATCTTTTGGAAAAGAATTTTTAATAGAAACAATATACCTTCCTATAACATCATCAATTCTTTTCGCTTGACCAATTTTCTCCATATCTACCTTAGAGGCTTGTATAAGCTTATCATCAAAATAAATTTCTTCTATTTTTTTCTCTATATCTTCACTGAGTTTGTTTCCATGAGCATCAAAAAATTTAATACCATTATCATAATAAGGATTGTGAGAAGCTGAAATCATAATCCCTGCATCACAACGCATATCTTCAGTTAAGAATGCAATCGCAGGAGTTGGCATAGGACCAATTTGTATAACATTATATCCTATAGAAGTAAGCCCTGAAACAATAGCATTTTCTATCATATAGCCGCTTCTTCTTGTATCTTTTCCTACTAAGATATTATTAGTAATACTTTTATCTTTAAAATAAATACCCGCAGCCATTGCTAAACGCATAGCCAAAAAACTATCTAAAAATTCACCCGCTTTTCCACGAACTCCATCAGTTCCAAAAAGTTTCATTGCAAACCTTTCTAGCAAAATTTAAAGACAATTATAACAAAGCTAAGATAAAGAAATTTAAACAAGCTCTAAAATTAGAGCTTGTTTGGAACCTTATAGTTCAGGTTTAGGAGTTTTTTCAGTAGAAATAGGAAGTTGTGGATAAACAATTGCTGGTTTTGTTCCTGTTAAAGATTTTAAGAAAGTTTCAATACTTTTTGCTTCTTTATCAGAAATTTTAATGCCAAGTTGCACACTACCCATTTCCTTAATAGCATCTTTTAAATTCCAAATCGCACCATTATGAAAATATGGAGCAGTTTCAGCAACATTTCTTAAAGTTGGAGTTTTTACCATGCCATTTGCATCACCTTTAAAATCACCTAAATTTGCAAATTTATATTTACCAGCAACTTCAAACGCTTGCATATTGCCACCTAAATTCACACCATTATGACAAGCTACACAACCTTTATCTATAAAAAGCTTTAAGCCTTTTTGTTCTTCTTTTGTTAAAGCTTTTTCATCGCCTTCTAAAAATTTATCAAAACGAGATGGAGTGATCAAAGTTCTTTCAAAATTTGCAATTGCATCAGCAATATTGTCAAAATTTACACCGCTTTTACCATAGATTTTTTTAAACTCACTCACATATTCAGGCAAAGATGAAATTTTTTCTACTGCAAGTTTAGCAGGAGTTGCCATTTCAGGATCAGCTTGGATTGGACCTTTAGCTTGATCGGCTAATGTTCCTGCACGACCATCCCAAAATTGAGTATTATTTAAAACTGCATTATAAACTGTTGGTGAATTTAAATGATGAGGATTTGCTGTCCATTTATGACCTATTGCAGTACTGATTCCATCTGTTCCACCAAGTCCTACATTATGACAGGTATTACAAGAAATGATACCACTTTTTGAAAGACGTGGTTCAAAATAGAGCTTTTTGCCAAGCTCTGCTTTTTCAAGAGTAAATTCACTAGCCTTTACTCCATTTTGTTTTAAAATTTCATCAACGCCTTTTTGATCTTTTGGTAAGGCAACAAGACCTGAATTTTTAGCTTCATCTATAAGACTTGCAGCATTTAAGCTTGAAAAAGCAACTAAGGATGCGATTAGCAATGATTTTACTTTCATTTATAAACTCCTATTAAAGATAAATTAAAATAAAATAATAATCATTTAGAGCTTAAATAAAAATAAATATTATTAAAAAATATTTACAATTAATTAATACTATTTTTATCTTAAAAATTATTTTTTGTTTATTTATTTTCATAAGATATAATTTTTAGTTATAAATCTTAAAATTTTAAGATGATTTGAAAAGGATATTATGGAAAATTTAATAATTTACGCTTTTATATATCTTTTAGGTTCAATCCCTTTTGGGCTAATCCTAGCTAAATTTTTTGCTAAAACTGATATCAAAAAAGAAGGTTCAAAAAGTATAGGAGCAACCAATGTTTTAAGAGTAGTAAAAGAAAAAAATCCCAAACTAGCAAAAAAACTTGCCATTGCTACAATAATTTTAGATTTTGCAAAAGCAGCTATTCCTTTACTAATCTTGAAATTTCTTCATTATGATCAAGCTTTGCTTTGGAGCGTCGCAGTTTTGGCTATTTTTGGACACTGTTTTTCAATTTACTTGTTATTTGAAGGAGGGAAAGGCATAGCAACAGGAGCAGGCGCTATGATAGTTTTACTTCCATTGGAAGTGCTTACAGCATTTATTGTGTGGGTAGTTATTGGAAAAATTTTTAAAATATCTTCGCTAGCTTCTTTAGCAGCGTTACTTGCTTTTGTTATAAGTTCTTTTATATTTAATTATGACTTAGAAATTCATACACATGCACCCGTTTTCATTATCGCTTTTATTATAGTATATAAACATCTACCTAATATTAAAAGATTGATTTTTAAAGAAGAATGCAAAGTCATATAAAAATAAAATTTCACTTTAAGTGTATTATTGGTATATTAGATTTCGAAAGAAGAAAAAAACAAAAAATTATTATCAAGCTTAAAGCTAAAGCAAATGAATTTTTAAATTATGCAGAGGTAATTACCAAAATTAAAACATGGTATAAAAAAGAAGAATTTTACACCCTTGAAGAGTCTTTAGACTTTGTAAGCTTAAATTTAAAAAAAGATTTTCCTAATTTAACCAATCTTAACATAAAAATTTTCAAACCCCATATAATAAAAAATGCTACAGTTGGGGTTAAATTGAAAAAAAAATATTAATTTTTTTTTAAAGATATCTAAACATTTACTTAAGCTATGATATAATTCTTTAAATTTTTCTTAATAAGGATAGAACAAATGAGAATTTTAGTTATAGAAGATGAGATTAGCCTAAATAAAACAATTATAGACAATCTTAATGAATTTGGTTATCAAACTGATTCTTCTGAAAATTTTAAAGATGGAGAATACTTTATCGGCATTAGACATTATGATTTAGTTTTAGCAAACTGGACTTTACCTGATGGAGATGGAGCGGAACTTGTTAACACTATTAAGCATAAATCTCCAAGAACTTCGGTTATGATTATGTCTTCAAAAACAGACAAAGAAACAGAAATCAAAGCTTTGAAAGCTGGAGCTGATGATTTTGTTAAAAAACCTTTAGATTTTGATATTCTACTCGCAAGAATTGAAGCAAGACTAAGACTTGGCGGAACCAATGTTATTAAAATTGAAGACTTAGTTATTGATCCAGATGAGGAAAAAATTACTTATAAAGGTCAAGATATAGAACTTAAAGGAAAACCTTTTGAAGTTTTAACGCACTTAGCAAGACATTCGGATCAAATTGTATCCAAAGAACAACTTTTAGATGCCATCTGGGAAGAACCTGAGCTAGTAACTCCAAATGTTATCGAAGTAGCTATCAATCAAATTCGTCAAAAAATGGATAAACCATTAAATATATCTACCATAGAAACAGTTCGTCGTAGAGGATACCGTTTCTGCTTCCCTAAAAAATCTTAACAATTTTGCACCTTCGGTGCAAAAAATTTATCTTTATTTCTATTTTTATATTTTATTTAAGTTTGGTTATTGTATAAACTAAAATTATTTTTTAAATTTTTGAAAGGTTATGATGTCTCTTTTAATTACAAAAGACTGCGTATGTTGTGATGCTTGCAGAGAAGAATGTCCTGATGAAGCTATTTATGAAAATAGTCCAATTTATGTAATAGACCCTGATCTTTGTTCAGAGTGCGTTAATGATTTTTCAGAGCCTGCCTGTATTGTTGCTTGCCCATATGAATGTATCATTCCTGATCCTGATAATGTAGAAACTATAGAAGAATTAAAACTCAAACATAGAGATAGAGAATTTTAATGGCAAAAAAAACAGCCGTTGTTGATCTTGGCTCAAACTCCATTAGAATGGTGATTTTTGAAAAAACTTCTAGATATGGTTTTTATACAACTTACGAATACAAACGCAAAGTAAGACTTGGAGAAAATGCTTATAATAATGGCAAAATTCTCCAAGAAGAAGCCATGCAAAGAGCCGAAGATGCCTTAGCTTTTTTCAAACAATGCGCTTTAAAGCATAAGTGCAAAAAAATATTTATAGTAGGCACATCAGCCTTAAGAGATGCCCCAAATTCAAAAAATTTCATTAAAAGAATCAAAGATAATCTGTCTTTAAATATACGCTGTATAGATGGAAAAAGCGAAAGTTACTTAGGTGGTCTTGCAGCTCTAAATTTATTAAGTCCTTTTAAAGATGGAACCACTTTAGACATAGGTGGTGGTTCTAGTGAATTGTGTTTAATAAAAAATAATAGAATTATTTCTTGCATATCTCTTGATATTGGCACTGTTAGGCTAAAAGAATTGTTCTATGATACTGGAAAAATGGATTCTTTAGAAGAATTTATAAAACCAATTTTAGAACAAATTCCTAAAGAATTTTGCAATCAAAACCTTATTGCAATAGGTGGAAGCTTAAGAGCAATATCTAATTCCATCATGCAAAAAAATTCCTATCCACTGAAAAATTTACATGATTTTCGCTATATGCTAGATGAAGAAAAAGGGCATATTTTAAAAATTTTTAATTCAAACTTAGACTCTTTAATCAATTTTGGCATAAAAAAGGATCGTTTTGATACCATTAAAGAGGGTATATTTATTTTTTTAAAGATTGCGGAAAAAATAAAAGCCAAACAAGTTATCACGAGTGGGGTTGGAATCAGAGAAGGAGTTTATTTGCAAGATTTACTTCGTCCTAAAATCACTTTTCCACCAAATTTTAATCCTAGTTTAAAATGTTTACAAGATAAATTTTTACAATCAAAACAAAAAAATAAAACTCCACATTTTGCTCTGCAAATTTTTACAACCCTTAAAAATCTTCATAAACTTAACGATAACTATAAGCATACTTTACTAAATGCTGCTAAATTATGCCATATTGGAGAATATTTAAATTTCTATTTTGCTAATGAACACTCTGCTCATTTTGTACTAGGTGGATTAAATTATGGATTTTCACATAAAGAAAAAGCTTTAATTGCTAGCATTATTAAGCTTAATGGAAAAAAAGTTAACCCTTATAATCTTGAACCCTATAAACAACTTTTACCCAATATTCATACCATTTCATGGCTTAATTTTATTTTGTGCCTAGCTAAAACTTTAAGCACAAATGAAGATAAGATTGATTTTGCTTTTGCAAACAATACTCTTTATATATATCAAGAAAACAAAATTCTTAATTTACCCAAAGATGAGCTCAAAAAAATTGCAAAACCAGCTACCATAGCATTAGCAATCAATCAAAAAATTTAAGATTTTTTACCTTTTTGACGCTGCTCTATAAGATTTTGAATTCTTTTTTTATTCTCTTCAAAAAAAGAATCAAAATTTTTCTCTGTTTTTTCTGTATGTTTTATTATTTGTTCCTCTGGAATTTCAACACTTTCTAAAAGCACATTGGAATTACCTATTATCATTGTATAACGTTTATTAGCGTGATCAAAAACAACAAGTTGATTATTTTTATCTAAAAATCTTTGGAAAATCATAGTAAAATCTCTAGAAACATTGTTATTTTTATAAACCATAGTCTTTTTAAACCACCAAAGCACTATTAACAAAATAACTAAAATTAGCATTACTAAGATATAATTTGTATAATCATACCCTTCTAAACTTGTACTTTTTGGTTTAGGCATTAATTCTTGAGAATTATTCACAGTAGTTGTAGGTACAGATTCGATATTTGCTTTTCCTTGCTCTATAGCTCGTATCCTTACTCCAAATTTATCATTGATAGAGCTAAGTTCTAAATTAATATTTTGTTTGTTTTGTAGCATAATATAGGTATTATTATTTTTAGAACTAATACTAATTTTATCTACAAGTTGAGAGTTAAGTTCTTTTAATTCATCTTTAGAATACGTTAAATCACTAAAAGTTAAAAGAGTTAAATTTTTTTCTTTTTTTTGAGAAATCTTGCCATTATAGGCATTATCAAAAGAAAGCATTAAATCTACTCGATCATTTCTATCGTAGATATTAAAACTAATCAGCTCAACACTATATAAAGGTAAAATTAAAAAAAATAATACTAGCAATCTCATTTAAATTTCTTTTTTAAAGTATTGAAGCACAGTCTTAGAGTCCAAAATTTCATTAATTCTTATAGCGAGATTTTTTTCATAAACCATAACCTCGCCTTTGCCAAAAATTCTTTTATTGATATAAAGCTCAACGCTTTCTCCAGCAGGCTTTTCAAGATCAATAACCGAACCTACTTCAAGTTTTAAAAGCTCCGCTACACTCATATTTGTAGTTCCAAGCTCGCTTACAAAATCTACTGTAATATCTAAGATATCTTCATAAGATTGTAAAAGCCCATGATGAATGTTAAACTCTATATCATCGCTCATTATTTGCAATATCCTATTCTAAAATAACAATTTTCAAATTTATAAGTTAAAGCTTCATCTAGAACTATTTCAGAAAAATCAACTTTTCCTAAATATTCCGGAATTCCGAGTTTATACTCGTCATCACCCTTGGCATCATTTAACAAATTTTTAGCATAACCTATAATCTGATTGGCACATTCTTTAGTTAAATCGCACCAGTCATCTTCTTTAAATTTTTCATCATTAATTAAAATTTCTGCAATTTTTTTTAAAAATTCTTTTGGAAAAAATAAATAAAAATTACATTCTCCTTCGCTTTTGCCCATGATAGGAATACTCGCTCCATAAAGTTCACCGCTTATATCTTGAGCTGCTTCAATGCGAAGTCTTAAGATATGCTCGCAAAAATGAGTGATGGAATACTCAAGAATCTTTAACATAACTACCACCTTTATAAAAAACTTAATTTAAAATTATAGTAAATATAAAATAAAAATATGTTTTAAAATTTTATTTTTTGAAAATTTCTTCAATATCTTTCATTATTATATCCAAATTTCCTTGTTTAAAACACTTTACTATACTAGTTCCTACAATCACTCCGTCAGCAACTTTTCTCATTCTTTTTACATCTTGATTATTTTGAATACCAAAACCTACAAAAATAGGCAAATTTGTAAAAGATCTGATTTCTTTTACTTTATCTTGCAAGATTGCTTCTTCGACACTTTTCGTACCTGTAATACCTATACTTGCTAATAAATAAATAAAACCTTTAGCATGTTTTACTAACTTTTTAACCCTTTCTTTAGGGGTTGTAACGCTTACAAGTGTGATTAAAGCTATATTATATCTTTCACACTCTTTAATTAAATCATCACTTTCTTCAAAACTTAATTCAGGTACAATCAAAGCACAAATCCCTAAAGATTTTGCTTTTTTCACAAATTTTTCCAAGCCATAAGAAAAAATTAAATTATAATAAACCATAAAAACCAAAGCTTTTTTAGTTTTTATCCTAGCTAAAAGCTCAAAAACACTATGAATATCCACGCCTTGATCAAGAGCTATTTTTGCCGCATCTGCAATAATCTCACCATCGGCAATAGGATCACTATAAGCAACACCAAGTTCTAAAATATCAATAGGGCTTTGATCCAATCTTTGCAAAAAAGCTTCACTTGTTTGAAGATTTGGATAACCTAAAACCGTATAAGCCACATTTGCATTTTCTTTATAAAATTTTCTAAAATCAACCATAAATCACCCCTTTTTTATAATCTCTAATCATTTGCATATCTTTATCTCCCCTGCCTGAAAGATTTACTACTATCACGCTTTTCTTTTTTAAAGTTGGACAAAGTTTTTCTAAAAACGCTAAAGCATGCGAACTTTCAATCGCTGCAATAATACCTTCTTCTTTGCAAAGTAATTTTAAAGCTTGCATACATTCTTCATCACTTATAGCATGATATTGCGCTCTTTTACTTTCAAATAAAAAAGCATGCAAAGGGCCAATTCCTGGATAATCAAGCCCTGCAGAAACACTATGTACAGGCAAGATATTGCCTAAATCATCTTGTAAAACCTTGGTTTTCATACCGTGAATAATGCCTGTTTTTCCCTTATTTAAAGTCGCTGCATGATAAGGCGTATCAATGCCAAGCCCCCCTGCTTCAATACCTATAAGTTTAACATTTTCATCTTTGATAAAATCATAAAAAATCCCAGCTGCATTGCTTCCACCCCCAACAGCTGCGATAATATAATCTACTTTTTTATTGAGTTTTTGAAGTTGCATTTTGCATTCTTTTCCTATAATACTTTGAAAATGCATTACCATTTTAGGATAAGGATAAGGACCTACCGCACTTCCAACCACATAAAAAATATTTTTAATATCTCCAACCCAAGCTTGAATAGCCGCAGTAGTAGCTTCTTTTAGAGTTTTAAGCCCACTTTGTACTGCATGAATTTTAGCACCCAAAAGCTCCATTTTATAAACATTTAAAGCCTGTCTTTGCACATCGGTTGCCCCCATATAAATTTCACATTCAAGTCCTAAAAGTGCTGCTGCAGTGGCTGTTGCAAGCCCGTGTTGACCTGCTCCTGTTTCTGCTATGATTTTTTTCTTTCCCATTTTTTTTGCTAAAAGGGCTTGAGCGATGGCATTATTGATTTTATGTGCTCCGGTATGATTTAAATCCTCGCGTTTTAAATAAATTTCATGCTGATATTTTTTGCTTAAATTTCTAGCAAAATAAAGTGGAGTAGGACGCCCTACATAAGTTTTTAAAAGCTCATTTAATTCTTTTTTAAAGAGTTTATCTTTAGAAAATTTCAAAAAAGCACCTTCTAGCTCATTTAAAGCAAACATTGCACTTTCAGGCAAAAACTGCCCACCAAAATCCCCATAATACGCTTTTTTCATTTTTTCAACTCCTTTAAAATTTGTTTTATTTTGTTGATATCTTTTAAGCCTTTTTCATCTTCAAGTTTTGAATTAAGATCTAAAATTTTAGCTCCCGTTTGTACAGCCTTATGAACATTATCCAAACCTATGCCTCCAGCTAATGCAAAATCTTTAGTATAAGAACCTAATAAAGTCCAATCAAAACTTATTCCATTACCGCCCTTTAAAATTCCCTTAGCATCAAAAAGTACTAAATTAGCAAAAATTTCACTTTTTAAATCTAAACTATTTTCTACACTAATCACCTGCCAAACAAAAACATTTTGCACCTTTAAAATTTCAAATTCTTCTTTGGTAATAGTGCGATAAATTTGTATCCCATCAAGCTTAGCTTCTTTAATACATCTTAAAATTTGTTCCAAATTTTCATCTACAAAAACACCGACAACTTTTTTATCTTTTTCATGAAAAATTGCACTTAAATTTCTTGCTTGTTCTAAACTCACTCTTCTTGGACTTTTAGCAAAAATAAGTCCAAAAAAATCAATATTTAAAAAAGCTAAATCTTTGGCATTTTTTTCATCTTTAATACCACAAATTTTAAGCTTTAGCATAAGCTTGATACTCCTTAAAATATTCTATAACCTTACCTGAATAAATGGCTTCTAAAATCATATCTTTAGCCACTAAAGGCGAACTTGCTTTATTGGCTGTATAAAGTGCAAACATAGCATTTAAAACTACCAAATCAAATTTTGCCCCTTGCATTCTACCGCTTAAAATATCTTTTAAATCTTTAGCGTTGTCATATGCACTAGATCCTATGATTTCACTATGAAAAGCTCTTTTAAAACCAAATTGTTCAGGACAGATAGAATACTCTAAAATTTCTCCTTCACAAAGCTCATAAATTTTACTTTCATCGCAAATACTAAGCTCATCCATACCATCATTTCCTCTTACCACTAAAGCTTTTTTGCGTCCTAAATTTTTTAAAACCTCTATCAAAAGCCTATGCACAGGTGCGTGATAATTTCCCATAAGTTGATATTTTAACTTTAAATTAGGGTGCAATAAAGGACCTAAAACATTAAAAACCGTTCTTACTCCAAGTCTTGATCTGACCTCTTTAAGTTCTCCTACCAAAGGATGAAAAAATGGAGCATGTAAAAAACTAAGCCCTTGATTATTTAGTTGTTTTAAAACTGATTCTAAAGTGTTTGGAGTAGTTATATTTAAAGCTTCTAACACATCTGTACTTCCGCTAGAACTTGAAATGGCACGATTTCCGTGTTTGGCTACTTTTACTCCTAAAGCTGCTAAAATAAAAGCACTAGTCGTAGAAACATTGATACTTTTAAAACCATCTCCACCTGTTCCACAAATATCAATCATCTCACTCTCATCACTAAAAGTTTGAGAATATCTTAAAATTTGTCTTACAAAAGCACTTAAAGATTTTTCATTTAAGGACTTTTCAGTGATTAAAATCAACAAAGCCGCTACTTGTAAAATTTCATAATCTTTAGACATAATAATCTTACAAATTTGCTCAAAATCATCGCTTTGTAAAAAATGATTTTCACTCATTTTTTGCAAATAAAAACTTAAAGGATTTTCTTGTTTTTGTGGTTTTTTTATATCTTGTTTTAAAAAATTAGAAAAAAGTTGTAAGCCATATTCACTAAAATAGCTTTCAGGATGAAATTGCACACCATAATAAGGTAAATTTTTATGTCCCAAAGCCATAATCACACCCTTTTCATCAAGGGCTAAAATTTCAAGCTCATCACTAAGCTGTTTAACCTCTAAAGAATGATAACGCATTACACTAAAATTTGAAGGCAAATTAGAAAATAATTCATTTTCCCTGCACTGTTTTATCAAAGAATTTTTTGCATGCATAGGCTCTTGCATCTTAACCACTAAAGAATCAAAAGCTAAAGCTAAAGCTTGATGCCCTAAGCAAATGCCCAAAACAGGGATATTAAGCCTTGCTTTAAAAATTTCAAGACAAATCCCACTTTGACTTGGATGCTTTGGACCAGGACTTAAAATAATATGAGTAGGATTTAAATTTTTAATTTCACTCAGAGAAATTGCATCATTTCTTCTTACTAAAATTTCATCATTGCTGAGTTGCTCTAACATGCTTTTAACATTAAAAACAAAAGAATCATAATTATCAATTAAAAGTATCATTGATTTTCCTTTTTTAAATTTTCAAAAGCTACCAAAAGCGCCTTGCGTTTAGCACAAATTTCTGCATATTCTTTTTGACTCTCACTTTGCAAAACAATACCCGCCCCACTTGCCAAATAAGCCTTATCTTGAGTAAAAAAAGCGCAACGGATTAAAATCGCTAAAGTTATGTCTTCGTTAAAATTTAAAAATCCTACCGCACCACCATAAATTCCACGATCGCAATCTTCAAGCTCGCTAGTGATCTCTAAAGCTCTTATTTTAGGAGCTCCGCTTAAAGTTCCCGCTGGAAAAACTGCTTCAATCACATCAAAAATACTCGCATCTTCTTTCATATTGGCATACACTTCACTCACTATGTGCATTACAAATTTATTTTTAATAATAGAAAAAAGATTTTCCACTCTTGTTTGAGTGCCAAATTTAGAAGCATCATTTCTTGCTAAATCTACAAGCATCTTATGTTCACTAAGTTCTTTTTCATCACTTAAAAGATCTTTTTCTAAAGCTAAAAGATCACAGTTATTTTCCAAATTTCTAGTTCCAGCAATAGGGGCTAAATAAATCTCTCTTTTTTTAATTTTCAATAAAAACTCTGGAGAAGAACCCAAAACAACACCATATTTACTTGGAAAATAAAACATATAAGCGCTTGGATTTAAAGCACTTAAACTCTCATAATAATCAAAAGCATTTACTTGATGTTTGATACAAAGTTGCTTACTTAAGACCACTTGAAAAATATCTCCACTTAAAAGATATTCTTTGGCTTTTTCGCACATTTTTAAAAAATCATTTTTTTCATCTTCTAAAGAATTTAAAATTTCAAAATCATTTTTTTGTTTCTTTTTCATTGGTTCAATATCATCTTTTAAATATTCAAAATATTTTGAAGCACCAAATTTAAAAAACATCTTGCTATTTTTCTCATAAATCAAATAAGCCTTAGCATTGGCAAATAAAAATAAAGGAAAATCATAATTTTTCTTAGAAGAAAGTGGAATTTTTTCAAACAAAGATACAAAATTTGCACTAAAAACTCCAAAAAATCCAGCAAAGTCGCAAATTTTATTCTTGCTTAAAGCTTCATAATATTTTGCCTTAAACTCGCTAAAGGATAATTCATTAGCATCTAAATAATCACAATCAATCCCTATAATTACCTTAGTCAAATCCTCTGCAAAATAAGAATTTTCAAATTTTTCAAGGATTTGTCTGTAATAAAAATTTACATTTTTAACAAACATAATAAACCTTTTTTTAAAAAATAAATTAAAATAATATTAAAGAAAAAATTTAGATAAAAAGAAGTTTAGAAACGCCAAGAGCGAAGAGTATGTGTAAGTTTTAAAATCAAAGAATTACTAAAAAAACCATTTTCACTCATCTTTTACCTTTCTTATAAAATATTTCAAAAATTAAGACTTTTATGAAAATTTTTAAAGTCTAAATTAATTTTAATCAATAAATATAAATTTTGCTTTAAATTTAAAATAAATATTATAAAATCTTTATATTTTATAATATTTTGAAACATTTTTACGATGCTTAAAGTTACCAAAAAATATTCTATTGTTATAAAAAACTAAGATAATACTTAGCTTAATAAGATAAAATTATTCCGTATTTGAAATATTTAATATTTTTTAGGAAAAGCTATGGAAATCACAGATTTACCTTATCTAATCATAGGAATCATTTCAGGTATTGCTTCTGGACTTTTTGGCATTGGTGGAGGTATGATTATCGTTCCTTCTATGTTCGCACTTGGAGCAAGTGCTCACCATGCTATCGGAATTTCAGTATTGCAAATGATTTTTGCAGCAGTTTTTGGCTCTTATATTAATTATAAGAAAAAAAATCTAAATCTTAAAGATGGTATTATGATAGGTTTTGGAGGGCTCATAGGGGCAAGCTTTAGCGGAATGCTTTTAAAAGCTTTAAGTGATGTAGCTCTTACTAGCGTATTTTTGGCGGTAAGTTGTATATTTTTTATCAAATATGCTTTTGGAATTAAAGAAAACATTGTGCAAAATCAAAGAAGCGTTTGGGTAAAGAATGTCATTTTATTTATTGCTGGAGCTTTTACTGGTATTTTTGCTATTTCTTTGGGAATTGGTGGCGGACTTTTAATTGCTCCGATTTTAGCTTATTTTTTAGGCTATGATAGTAAAAAAGTTGTTTCCTTATCCTTGTTTTTTGTTATTTTTGCTTCAGTCTCTGGTATTATATCTTTTTCAAATTCTGGAGTTATAGACTCTGAAGTTATTCATAAAGGAATACTAGTAGGTATAGCTTCTATGGTTGGAGTTTTTATAGGAATTAAAATCATAGAAAAAATGCATATTTCAGCTCATAGAAAAATTTTACTTTGCGTATATGCCTTATCAATACTTGGAACCACCCACTCTTTGCTTAATAAGCTAAATTTTATAAATTTTTAACTTGGATTTATCCAAGTTCTTTTAATATTATTATGCTAAAATCTTAAATTTATTTAATGTTTAGGAAAGACTATGAACGATACCATAAAAATCATTGGCGCAAGAGAAAATAACCTAAAAAATATCCACCTTGAAATTCCCAAAAACAAACTCATTGTTTTTACAGGACTGAGCGGAAGTGGAAAATCAACCCTTGCTTTTGGAACTCTTTATGCTGAAGGACAACGCCGTTATATAGAAAGTTTAAGTGCTTACGCCAGACAATTTTTAGATAAGGTAGGCAAACCTGATGTCGATAAAATCGAAGGTTTAACTCCAGCCATTGCCATAGATCAAAAAACTACTTCTAAAAATCCACGCTCTACTGTAGGAACCATCACTGAAATTTATGATTATCTAAGACTTTTATACGCAAGAGTTGGCATTCAACATTGTCATCAATGCGGACAAAAAATTTCATCTATGAGTGTAAGTGATATAGTCAGTGAAATTTTAAAATTTCCAAAAGGTGCAAAAATCATCATCTACGCCCCACTCATACGAGAAAAAAAAGGAACTTATGCAGATTTGCTTGAAAATTTACGCAACAAAGGCTATGTAAGAGCTCAAATTGATGGAGTTTTGGTAAGACTTGATGAAGAAATTGAACTAGCCAAAACCAAAAAACACACCATTAAACTTGTCATAGATAGACTTGAAATTCAAGAAGATTTACTTTCTCGTCTTGCAAGCGATATAGAAAAAGGTTTACAGGAAAGCTTTGGAGAAATAGAAATAGAAGTTTTAAATCATGAGGAAATAAACCTTAATAAACACTATCATTTTAGCGAGCATTCAGCTTGTTTTGATTGTAAAATTTCCTTTGTTCCACTTGAACCTTTAAGCTTTTCTTTTAATTCTCCAAAAGGAGCATGTGAAGCTTGCGATGGACTTGGAATTCGTTATACTTTAGATATGAAAAAAATCATCGATGAAAATTTAAGTCTCGAAAACGGTGCTGTTAAAATCATGTATGGTTTTAATAAAAGTTATTATTATAAATTCCTAATCGCCTTTTGCGAACAAAATGAAATTCCTATCAAAATACCTTTTATGCAATTAAACGAAGTACAAAAACGTCTTGTATTGTATGGTAATGCCAAAACTATAGAATTTCTTTGGAAAAGAAATCGCCTAAAACGCACTTTTGAAGGCGTGGTTAAAATGGCTTATGAAATGCTAAAAGATGAAAAAGATTTAGCTGAATATATGAGTGAAAAAATTTGTAAAGACTGCGGTGGGCATCGTTTAAAACCCGAAAGTTTAGCCGTGAAAGTAGCCAAAAAAAGCTTGGGTGAAATTTTAGATATGAGCATAGAAGATAGTACGGCCTTTTTTGCAGATGAGAAAAATTTTTCTTATTTAAGCGAGCAACAAAAACTTATTTCTAAACCTATCCTAAAAGAAATCAACGAAAGATTGTTTTTCTTGTATGATGTGGGGCTAGGTTATCTTTCTTTAGGGCGCGATGCAAGAACGATTAGTGGGGGTGAAGCACAAAGAATCCGCATAGCTTCACAAATTGGCAGTGGTTTAAGCGGAGTGATGTATGTCTTAGATGAGCCTAGCATAGGACTTCATGAAAGAGATACTGCAAAACTGATTAAAACTTTAAGAAATTTACAACAAAAGGGCAATACCCTAATTGTCGTAGAGCATGATAAAATGACCATAGAAGAAGCAGATTTTATTGTAGATATTGGTCCAAAAGCAGGAAAATTTGGGGGTGAGGTTGTATTTAGTGGAACTTATAAAGAACTTTTAAAAAGCAAAAGCGAAACTGCACTTTATATGAATGGTAAAAAACAAATTTCACAACTTCAAAACAGAACACAGAAAGAATGGCTTGAGCTTAAAAATGTAAATATTAACAATATCCAAGATTTAAGCGTAAAATTTCCTTTGCAAAATTTAGTCGCTATAACAGGAGTTTCAGGTTCTGGAAAAAGCTCTTTGATACTTCAAACCCTACTTCCTTTTGCACAAGAGGAATTAAACCGTGCGAAAAAAGTTAAAAAACTTGGCGGAGTACAAATAGAAGGACTTGAAAAACTTGATAAAGTCATTTATCTTGATCAAAGCCCAATTGGGCGCACACCACGTTCAAATCCTGCCACCTATACAGGTGCTATGGATGAAATCAGAAATCTTTTTGCCGCCACTAAAGAAGCCAAAATGCGTGGTTATAAAGCTGGACGCTTTTCTTTTAATGTCAAGGGTGGAAGATGTGAGAAATGTAGCGGAGATGGAGAAATCAAAATAGAAATGCATTTTTTACCTGATGTTATGGTAGTTTGTGATACTTGCGAGGGCAAACGCTACAATGATGCCACGCTAGAAATCAAATATAAAGGCAAAAATATCAGTGAAATTTTAAATATGAGTGTTTTAGAAGCGAGTGAATTTTTTACAGCCGTTCCTAAAATCAAACAAAAATTAGATACTCTAGTAAAAGTGGGTTTAGATTATCTAACTCTAGGACAAAATGCCACCACCTTAAGTGGAGGTGAAGCACAAAGAATCAAACTTGCTAAAGAACTAAGCCGTAGCGATACAGGAAAAACGCTTTATATACTTGATGAACCTACAACAGGACTGCATTTTGAAGATGTCAATAAACTCATCTTAGTTTTACAACATTTAGTTGATCTTAAAAATTCTGTTTTTGTGATAGAACATAATTTAGATGTGATTAAAAATGCTGATTATATCATCGATATGGGGCCTGAAGGCGGAATTAAAGGTGGAAAAGTTATAAGCACAGGAAGCGTGGAAAAAGTCGCTAAAGAACACAAAAAAACCCGTTCTTACACAGGATATTATCTAGACTTAGAGCTTAAAAATACACAAAAATCATAATTTTATGTTTGATTTTTTATATAATGATATTAGCTATTTGGGGCTTTTCATGGTGTGTTTTCTTTCAAGCACACTATTACCCTTAGCAAGTGAAGCCTTTGTTTTAGGCTTTATAAAACTTGATTTTAATCCGAATTTGGTACTTATCGTAGCCACTTTGGGTAATACCTTAGGAAGTTTAAGTACTTATGCTTTAGCGTATTTTGGAAAAGAAAAAATTTTAGAAAAATACTTTAGCAAATCCTTGAAAAAATTAGAAAATTTCAATGCTAATTTTGCTAAATTTGGAAGTATATTTGCTTTTTTTACTTTTTTACCTTTAGTGGGAGATCTTTTTGCCTTGGGACTTGGTTTTGCGAAATATTCTTTTTTAAAAACTATATTTTTTATCTTACTTGGAAAATTAAGTCGTTATACTTTCATAATTTTCATAGCAAACTCCTTTTAAAAACCTCTCTTTTATAAGTTTTAAAAGCTTTGCATTGTCTACATTTTTTAGAATTTTAACACAATTTTTAGTGCTTAAATCCACCCCCATACTCATTTTTGGTTCTTTAAAACAACGCCAACTCATACCTCTTGCCAAAGAACTATCGCAAATAACATCAGCATAACACTCATCAAAATCTGCAATACTAGAATCTAATGCGTAAGCTATCGTTAAAGCATCATGTATCCAAGTTCCCTTTGTACCACGTGTTTTAGAGGCATAATCAATCCAAACACCTAAAGTTTCAACGATAAAATCACATAAAATATTCTTACCTTGCAACTCTTTTAAATCCTCGTGTGTTAATAAAGTCTGCATGGTTGCATTATAAGGTATGAGTGTAATTTTAGCTCTTGAATTTAGCACTATACTAGCCGCCTCAGGATCAAAATCAAAATTTGTATCTTTAGTGTAATAAGGCATATCAAAACTGCCGCCCATAATAAAAAGCTCTTTAAGATTTATATCAAAATCTTTAAAAATTTTCATAGTCATAGCGATATTTGTCAAAGATCCTATCGCACAAATAGAAATTTCTTTAGGATTTTTACTCACCAACTCACCCATTTTAAAAATCGCATCAGGATTTATATTTTCTAAAATTTCAGGACTTTTTATATTTTCCCAAAGATATTCAAGTTTAAAATTTTTAACACTTTCATCAAGTCTTTGACGCCAAGCTTTACTTGGTTCTTTTAGAGCTTCATTCGCTCCCAAATAAACGGGGATATTTAAATTTAAACGTTTAAATAAATCCTTAGCCACACTATAGGCAACAAGGCTTGGAACATTACCGCAAACTGTGCTTAGCATTTCAAGTTTGATTTCTTTAGATGACAAAATCAAAGCAAGTGCTAAACCATCATCAGTATTTGCTCCTGCAATAGCATTGCCTATGTCCGTGTCTAAGATAAGTCTCATATCGCATCTTCTATTTTATTTAAATCTCTACCTCTAGTTTCTGGCGCAAAAAATGTAGTCACAAAACCTAT
The DNA here is from genome assembly GCF_001762865.1 of Campylobacter sp. BCW_6468. NCBI lineage: Bacteria > Pseudomonadati > Campylobacterota > Epsilonproteobacteria > Campylobacterales > Campylobacteraceae > Campylobacter > Campylobacter sp. BCW_6468. The sequence goes on along the minus strand of NZ_MJXQ01000042.1, from coordinate 71,158 downwards.
ACCTGCAGTTAATACAAAATATGTCGCGATAGGCCACCAAGCGCCATAATATGCAAGCAAAGCAGAAGCCACCATAGGCGCTGTTCCTCCTGAAAGAATAGAACCTAGCTCCTTAGCAAAAGCCATTTTTGTATAACGGTTTTTTACCCCAAAAAGCTCCACACCCCAAGCCGCTTGCACACCAAAAATCCCTAAAGATGCTAAAGACATACCTACAATAATAGTTAAAATCACAATAATTTCATTTTTACTATCTAAAAGCATAAAAGCAGGAAAAGCATAAATCATTAAAAGCAAACAAAACATTCTATAAGTAATACATCTTCCAAATTTATCACTTAAATAACCCGCCAAAGGAATAACTAAAAACCCTACCAATGAAGCTATCATTACCGCTGTAGTAGCTACTGATTTGTCTAAAAGTAAAATTTTAGTCACATAACCTACAATAAAACCTTGCGCAAGATAAGAAGGTCCATTTTCGCCTATTCTTAAGCCCACCATAGTCCAAAAAGCACGACTTCTTTGCCAAAAACTTCTTTCATCTTTTTTCATATGCTTTTCGTTATTAAGACGCAATTTCATCATTTCATTTTTTTGCTTTTCAAAAACAGGGGTTTCTTTGACATGAAAACGAATATATACAGCAAAAAGAGCGATTAAAATACTTCCCATAAAAGGAACTCTCCAGCCCCATTCTTTAAAACTTGCTTCATCCATTTGTACCATCAAAAGCCATACAAAAGACGCAAGCAAAGTTCCACTATTTGATCCTAAAGCAATCACAGAAGAAACAAGCCCTCTTCTCTTGCTAGGAGCATATTCTCCTAGCATAACTGTTCCACCTGAAAGTTCAGCTCCTGCGCCAAAACCCTGCATAAAACGCAATGCAACCAAACAAATAGGCGCCCAAACACCAATCACTGCATAACTTGGGATAAAACCTATCAGAGTAGTTGAAATTCCCATTAAAGCTATTGTAGCCATTATAACATTTTTTCTTCCGTGTTTATCACCTAAATGACCAAAAAACAAAGCCCCAATAGGTCTTGCAATAAACCTATGCCATAAGTTACAAAACTAAGCAAAAGTGCAATTACTGGAGTTTGCTCAGGAAAAAATACTTCTGAAAAAATTGTTGCAGCTGCTAAACCATAAAGTGCAAAATCTGCATATTCCATAGCAGTTCCCAACCAGCAAGAAAAAACTGCCTTTTTAAAAACTTTTCTACCTTCAGGTGTATTAAAATTCTTATCTGCAATTCCATCAATTTGCTGATTTGTCATTACATTTTCCTTACATTATTCATATAAAATTTTTACTCTACTCGATATTATGACTAAAAATTGAAGTATTTTCGCTTAAATATCTTTAAATTTCGAGACATTTTAAGCAAAATTTTGAAATAATATAACCAAAAAATATATTTTATCAAAAGAAGAAATTATTATGAAAACTTTAACTATTATCGATACTTTTGGATTTTTTTTCAGACTTTATTATGCCTTAAAAGGCTTTAAAAATTCACAAGGACAAGCTAGTGGAATGATTAGCGGTTTTGCAAATTTTATTTATAGCTTAAAAAATGAACATAAAAGTGATTATATTGTTTTTGCATTAGATTCCAAAGGAAAAACTTTTCGTAGTGAAATTGATCCAAACTATAAACAAAATCGCACTCCACCACCGCCTGAACTTCTAGAACAAATTCCAATTTGCATAAAGATGATAGAAAAAATGGGTTTTATAAGCGTTTCTAGGGAAGGCTATGAAGCTGATGATATCATCGCTTCTTTTGTAAAAACTTGTGAAGATAGGGATATTTTTGTACGCATTATCACTCAAGATAAAGATCTTTATCAACTCATAAAAGATGGTAAAACAAGCATTTACAGTCCTATTTCTAAAAACGACTATGATGAAGCAGCGTGTTTAGAAAAATACGGAGTAAAACCTAATCAAATCAGAGATTTTTTAGCTCTTTGTGGGGATAGTTCTGATAATATTCCAGGCGTTAAAGGTATAGGTGCAAAAGGAGCTAAAACCTTGCTTGATGAGTTTGGTAGCATAGAAGGAATTTATGAAAATTTAACCCTAGTACGTAACGAAAGAAGTCGTAACTTGCTTTTAGAGGGTAAGGAAAATGCATTTTTAAGCAAAAAATTAGCTTCTTTGTATGACAATTTAGAAGTACAAAATCTCATAGAAAAAGCCACTTATCCTGATGAAGAACCTCTTTTAAAAATACTTGAAATTTTAGAACATTACGAACTTAATACTTTGCTTAAAAAACTGCGTCAAAATCCTGATAATAAAGATAAAAATTTAGGTTTTAAAGCCACTTTAGTACAAGATGAAAACAAACTTTTTGAAATTTTAAATACCCTTGATAAAGAAAGTATTATTGCTTTTGATACCGAAACCACAGGACTTGATACTAAAGAAGCAAAAATTGTTGGTTTTAGTTTTTGCATGAATGAAAATGAAGCCTTTTACGTGCCTTTAACTCATAATTATCTTGGAGTAGGTGAGCAAATCTCATTGCAAAGTGCCAAAAAAGCTATAGAAGTAATCTTTAATCATTTTGTTATAGGGCACAATCTCAAATATGATTTTAAAATCATTCAAAACAATTTTGACTTAAATTTACCTCAAAAATACGCAGATACAATGATTTTGGCATGGCTTAAAAATCCTTCTTTAAGAGTAAATATGGATGATTTAGCCTTAAGACTTTTTAATTACGAAACCTTGCATTTTGAAAGCCTTGTTAAAAAAGGAGAAAATTTTGCAAGTGTAGAACTTGAAAAAGCTTGTAAATACGCTGCAGAAGATGCTTATATCACTTTAAGATTTTATCTTTATTTTTTAAAAAATCTTGAAACTCCTTTATTAGAACTTGCTAAAAACTGTGAATTTGATTTCATTAAAATCATTATGATGATGGAAGAAAATGGCATAAAGCTTGATACAAATGCACTTGAAATCCTTATGAAAAAATTTGAAAATGAAATCAAAAATTTAAGTGAAGAAATTTATACTCTTTGTGAGGATAGATTCAACCTAAATTCACCTAAACAAGTAGGTGATATACTTTTTGAAAAACTCAAACTCCCAAGTGGAAAAAAAGGTAAAACAGGATATTCTACCGATGAAAAAGTTTTAAATGCACTTTTAGATAAACATCCTGCGATTACCAAAATTTTAGATTATAGGGAACTTGCCAAGCTTTATTCCACTTATTGCGAACCTTTGTTAAAACTAGCGTTAAAAGATAAAAATTCACGCATTTATTCAAGTTTTTTACAAACTGGAACCGCTACAGGACGCCTTTCATCTAAGGATCCAAATTTGCAAAATATTCCTGCACACGGACAATACGCAAAAGATTATAAATCTTGCTTTGTAGCTAAAGATGGATTTAGTTTTATCTCTCTTGATTATTCTCAAATCGAACTGAGAATGCTTGCACATTTTAGCGAAGATGAAAAACTTTTAAATGCTTTTGCCAACGATGAAGATATACATGCAAGAACAGCTATAATGATTTTTGGAGAAAGCAATTATGAAACCAGAAGTGTTGCAAAAAGTATAAATTTTGGACTTATTTATGGTATGGGCTATAAAACCTTAAGTCAAAATTTAAAAATAGAAGCTAATTTAGCCAAATCTTACATAGAAAAATATTTTGAAAATTTTACTAGTATTAAAAAATATTTTGAAACAGTTAAAAATGAAGCTAAACAAAATGGCTTTATCACTACTTTAAGCGGTCGCAAGCGTTATTTTGATTTTGAAAACGCAAAACCTATGCAAATTGCCATGTATGAAAGAGAAAGCATTAATTCAATCTTGCAAGGCTCAGCAGCAGATGTAATCAAGCTTGCAATGCTAGAAATCAATAAGGAATTAAATGAAGATAAAAAGCTTATTTTACAAATTCATGATGAATTAATTTTTGAAGTAAAAGACGATTTGTGTGAAAATTTTGTAAAAAAAACTAGAGATATTATGGAAAATATAGTAAAATTAAAAGTAAAATTAAAAACAAGTTCAAGTATCGCCAAAAATTGGGGCGATTTAAAATAATCAAGGAGATAAATTAATGGATCTTTCAACCATATTAGGAATGGTGCTTGCAGTTACTAGTATTTCGGTAGGAGATATACTAGAGGGAGGCAATCCTTTGCATGTTGTGCATCTTTCTTCCTTTCTCATAGTTATGCCAACAGCTGCATTTTGCGCAATGACTTCTACGCATAAAAAAATTGTAAAAGCAGCCTACAAAGAACTCAAAGTTGTTTTTAAAGGTTCTGGAGTAAATTTACCCGAAAGGATAGCCCAGCTAGTCGAATTTGCTATTATTGCAAGACGAGATGGTCTTTTAGCGTTAGAATCAAGAACCAGTGAGATTGAAAATGAATTTTTAAAAAATGCTATGATGATGCTTGTAGATGGTAAAAGCTTTGAAGAAATTCATGAAAGCATGGAAATACAAACTGAACAACTTGAAGAGCATTATAAAGAATGTGCAGAATATTGGATAGTATTTGGAGAGACTTGTCCTACCATGGGGCTTGTTGGAGCGGTTTTTGGACTTATTTTAGCTCTTAAATTACTAGACAATCCTCAAGCAATGGCAGCAGGTATTTCAGGTGCTTTCACGGCTACAGTTACGGGAATTTTTGGCGCTTATGCACTTTTTGCTCCTTGGGGGAAAAAATTAAAAGCTAATGGAATGGATCTTGTAAAAGAGCAAATTGTCATTACTGAAGCTATAAAAGGAATTGCAGAAGGTGCTAATCCTAGAGATTTAGAAGCTAAACTTTTTAACTTCTTAAGTCACGATGATCCAAGAATTTCACAATTTGACAAAGGTTAAAAATGGCTAAAAAACATAAATGCCCAGAATGTCCAGCAGGCGAAAAATGGGCTGTACCTTATGCGGACTTTCTAAGTTTGCTTTTGGCACTTTTTATTGCTCTTTGGGCAATTTCTAAAACAAATCCTGCTAAAGTAGAGGCTTTAAAAACTGAATTTGTTAAAATCTTTGATTACACCTCTACTCAAACAGTCAAAGAAGAGAGTAAAACCCAAGAAAAATATAAAGGCGCAGCAAAAGAAGAAAGCGATGAACTCAAATCGTTAAAACAAATGACTATGACACAGCAAGAAACTATCAAACGTCTTCAAGCAGCTCTAGATCAAAGCGATAATCAGGTTGCTCTTAACCTTCCATCTAAAGTTGAATTTGAAAGAGGTAGTGCTCAAATCGTTTCAGCTGATATACAAGATTATTTAAAACGTATGGCTGAGCTAACAACATATTTGCCACCTCAAGCAAAAATAGAAATTAGAGGCTATACAGACAATAGCGACTCTATTATAAGAAGTTATGAACTCGCCTACCAAAGAGCGGAAAATGTATTAAAATATTTTATAGAAGGTGGAGCAAATTTGAAAAATATTAGCATTAAAAGCTACGGGCTTAATAATCCTATCAATGGAAATCCACAAGCTCTAGAAAATAATAGAGTAGAAATATATTTTAAAGTCGATACAGCAGATACAAGCACTCAAAAATCAGTTCTTGAACTTATCAATAAAATAGGAACTAAAGCACCTTAAAAGTTTTAGTTTCCTTTTTTTACTTGACCAGCTAAACGACTCTTATTATTTGTATTATAAACAAATCCTAGCACCTCAGCTACAGCTTTAAACATTTCCCTAGGAATAAGATCATTAACATCACAAGCTTTATAAAGCTCTCTTGCTAAAGGAGGATTTTCATAAACTACAACATTATTTTCATAGGCTACTTGTTTTATGCGAAGAGCGAGAAAATCCACTCCTTTGGCAACAACCCTAGGGGCTTGTTCTTTACTTGTATCATAACGAATAGCTACGGCATAATGCGTTGGGTTTGTGATCACCACATCCGCACCTGCAACATCTTGAACCATGCGGCGACGCGCAGCTTCCATTTGAAGTCTACGAATTCTACCTTTAACCTGAGGATCTCCTTCCATTTGTTTATACTCATCTTTTATTTCTTGTTTGCTCATACGCAAACCTTTAAAATACTGAAAACGCACCAAAAAAACATCTAAAACAGCAATAATTAAAAAAGCAACTATAACAATAGCTGCTAAAACAATAGCTCTGTCTCTTAGCCAAGTAAGCTGTGCAACCATAGTATAAAGCTCAACTCTTGGAAGCTCTTGCATAAATTTAAGTAAAACTATAAAAGCTATAGTAAAAACAATACCCACTTTTAAAATAATTTTTATACTTTCAACAATTTTTTTCAATGAAAAAAGGTTTTTTAAACCTTTTAGAGGATTGATTTTTCCTAAATTTGGCATAATAGGTTTAGTTGTAAAAATAAAACCAAATTGCATAATATTTCCCAAAACCCCAGCAATCATAATACTTAAAACAATAGGTGCAAGAATAATTAAAACCTCAAAAATGCTTTTAATCATAATGGCTTGAATAATACGCAAATCAAATTCAACACCAATAAAACTTTGATAGTATCTATATAAATTTACAATTCTCTCGCCCATAAAACTCATCATAAATAAAGTTATAGTTACTCCAATTATCAAAGTTACAATAGCTGCCGCATCTTGAGACTTTGGAACATTACCTTCTTTACGCGCATCTTCTATCTTTTTGGACGTGGGTTCTTCTGTTTTTTCTTGATCTTCGCCTGCCATATTTTAGCCTAAATAAAAATTTTAATATGTGTGTAAAATTATAGTAGAAAATTTATGAATTTCAATTAAAGAATAAAAATGAAGAAAAAGCCTCGTAAAGAGGCTTTATACTAAGAAATTAAAGTTTAGCTTCGTTTTTGCCAAGATATTCAGCCACGCCTTTAGGGTTAGCTTTCATACCTTCATCGCCCTTATTCCATCCTGCAGGACAAACTTCACCATGCTCATTTGTAAAAAGCATAGTATCAACCATTCTTAACATTTCATCTATATTTCTACCTAGTGGTAAATCATTAACCACAGCATGGCGAACTGTTCCATCAGCATCAAGCAAGAACGAACCACGAAGGGCAACTGCTTCTGCATAAAGTACATCAAAATTTCTAGCAATCTGCTTAGTTAAGTCAGCAACAAGCGGAAATTTAACCTGACCAATACCACCTTGATTTACTGGAGTATTTTTCCAAGCAAAATGTGAAAATTCATTATCTCCTGAAATTCCAATTACTTCAATGCCACGATTTTTAAATTCTTGATATCTTTTGTCAAAAGCTATAATTTCTGAAGGACAAACAAAAGTAAAATCTTTTGGATAAAAGAATACTACCGCTCCTTTTGGACCTATGTTTTTATAAAGATTAAAATCTTGAACAATTTCATTGTTTCCCAATACTGCTGGAGCAGTAAAATCTAAAGCTTTTTTAGTAACTATCATATTTTCTCCTAAATAATAAATTTTATTGATAACGAAATTATATCGTTTAAATCTTTATTTTTTTTTAAATATCTAAAATAATATTAAAAATTTAAGAAAGTTATAATTATTATCAAATAATGTAAATTTTTGATTATCAAAATTTACATTATTTAAGAATTTTATGCTAAAATCTTTTAAATCTTAATATTAAAAAGGAGAAAAAATGGCTGTAAAAATTACAGATATATGTATTGCTTGTGGTTCTTGTATTGATGAGTGTCCAGTGAGTGCTATCGTTGATGATGCTAACAATCCAGAAGGTGAAGATAGATATTATGTTTATGCAAACAAATGCGTTGAATGCGTAGGACATAATGATCAACCAGCTTGTGCCAGTGCTTGCCCAACAGATGGATGTATAGTTTGGAGTGCTGTAGAATCAGGACAACCAAGTCGTGATAATATTGGCGCTGATATGAGAAGTGGGGACACTCCAGTTTTTGCATAATTTTAAAAAATTAAAAAGCTAGAGATTCCTAGCTTTTTCTTTTAATTTAACTTTCTTTAAACAAATTCAAGTATAATTTTAAGCTTTATTAAAATAAGGAGTTATTACAAAGATGGAAAAAACTTTATCTATAATTAAACCTGATGCTGTTAAAAAAGGTGTTATAGGAAAAATTTTAGATCGTTTTGAAAGCAATGGATTAAGAATCGCTGCAATGAAAAAAGTTCAACTTAGTAAAGAACAAGCTGAAAATTTTTATGCTGTTCATAAAGAAAGACCTTTTTTTAAAGACTTGGTTGAATTTATGATTAGCGGTCCTGTTGTTGTTTCTGTACTAGAAGGAGAAGGTGCTGTATTAAAAAATAGAGATTTAATGGGAGCGACAAATCCTAAAGAAGCTAAAGCAGGAACAATTAGAGCCGATTTTGCTGAGAGTATTGATGCTAATGCTGTTCATGGAAGTGACAGCTTGGAAAATGCAAAAATAGAAATTGATTTTTTCTTTAAACCAAATGAAATTTGCTAAATGAAAATCCCTTTTTCTAAGATTAATACAAAGGAATATCCTTTTAAACTTAATCTTGAAAATATGATTTTTGAGGGAAATTTAGTAAAAATAAATCCTAAGCTTGTTAAAATAAATGCTATTATGCAAGGTTTTATCTATAGACCTTGTGATAGTTGTGGAACTGAGTTAGAACTTGAAATTAAAGAAAATTTAGAACTTTTTGCAAGTGATGGTATTTTTAAAGATGAAGCAAACGAATTGAGCAATACTATAGAATTTTTTGATGGACATATTGATTTAATAGAAGTTGCTATTAGCGAGCTTGAAGCTTATTTGAGTGATTATTTTTATTGCATAAATTGCAATAATTAATTAAATTTTATAAAGGAGAAAAAATGGCAGTACCAAAGAGAAGAGTGAGCAAAACTCGTGCAGCTAAACGCAGAACTCACTATAAAGTTAGTCTTCCTATGCCTATAAAAGACAAAGATGGAAGCTACAAAATGCCTCACCGTGCGAATCCAACAACTAAGGAATATTAAAATCAATGATTAACATTGCCATTGATGCAATGGGTGGTGATTTTGGAGAAAAACCCATTATAGAAGGCGTTTTAAAGGCACTAGAAGCAAAACCTTTTAACGCTATCTTAGTGGGAAATTCTAAAATTCTAAAACCTTTAATACCAAAAAAATTAGAACAATATATACAATACGAAGAAGCTAGTGAAATTTTTTCGATGAATGGAAATGCCACAGATGCTTTAAAAAATAAAGAAACAACCATATACAAAGCTATTAATTTATTAAAAGAAAAAAAAGTAGATGCTGTAGTTTCAGCGGGTCATAGTGGAGCAAGTATGTCTTTGGCTACCTTAAGGCTTGGAAGACTTAAAGGTATTTCAAGACCTGCTATTGCCACTTTAATGCCAAATATCGTTAACAGAACTTTACTTTTGGATGTTGGAGCTAATACAGATTGTAAAGCTGAAAATTTATTTCAATTTGCCATAATGGGTGAAGTTTATGCTAGAGAAATTATGCAAATTCAAAAACCACGCCTTGCTTTACTTTCTAATGGTGAAGAAGAATGCAAAGGCAATGAACTTACCAAAGAAAGTCATCAGCTTATGAAAAAAATTCCAAATTTTATAGGTAATGCTGAAGGTAGAGATATTTTCAATGGTGAAATAGATGTTTTAGTCTGCGATGGTTTTGATGGAAACGTTATCTTAAAGGCTTGTGAAGGTGTAGCAACAGCTATTTTTCAGCTTCTAAAAAACGAAGTAAAGCAATCTTTTATTTCTAAAATAGGTGCTTTACTTATGAAGTCATCTTTTAAAAAATTAAAAAAACACACAGATTGGCAAGAATATGGCGGAGCACCCCTTCTTGGAGTTAATGGCTGCGTGATCATAAGTCATGGAAAAAGTGATTCTAGAGCTATTAAAAATGCAATTTTTCAAGCTATAAATTTTAGCCAATCTCATATCAATGAACTTATAGAAAATGAACTTGGGAAATACAATGCTTAAAGCCGGTCTTAAAAGTATAGCTTCTTATATTCCAGAAAAAATTTTAAGCAATGCTGATCTTGAAAAAATAGTAGATACCACCGATGAATGGATCACTAGACGCACAGGTATTAAAGAAAGACGCATTGCTAGTGAAAATGAAAATTCTAGCGATTTGGGCACAAAAGCTGCATTAAAAGCCATAGAAAGAGCAAATTTAAAACCTGAAGATATTGATGCGATTCTTGTAGCCACTTTAAGTCCTGATTATTTTACTATGCCTTCAACGGCTTGTAAAATTGCTTCAAATTTAGGACTTGTAAATATTAGTGCTTTTGATATTTCAGCAGCTTGTTCTGGTTTTATCTATTTGCTTGAACAAGCTAAAGCCTTAGTAGAAAGTGGTTTGAAAAAAAATGTTTTAATCGTAGGAGCTGAAAAAACAAGTTCAATTATGGATTACAATGACAGAAGCATTTGCATACTCTTTGGAGACGGTGCGGGTGCTGGAGTTGTAAGTTTGGACAATGAAAATCATATCCTTGATGTACATACTGCAAGCAATGGTAATTATGGAGATCTTTTAATGACTCAAAGATCGCAAAAATCAAGTCTATGTCAAACACTTTCTATGCAAATGAAAGGCAATGAAGTTTTTAAAATAGCAGTAAACACGCTTAGCAATGATGTTGTAGAAATTTTAGCTAAAAATAACATTTTAGCACAAGAAATTGATCTTTTTATTCCTCATCAAGCTAATCTACGCATCATTAAAGCCGTCCAAGAAAAACTCAATCTAAGCGATGAAAAATGTGTGATTACCGTACAAAAATATGGCAATACTTCAGCTGCTTCTATACCTATGGCAATGAATGATGCCTATGAAGAAGGACGACTTAAAAAAGGAAATCTGATCTTACTAGATGCTTTTGGCGGTGGTTTTACTTGGGGATCTGCGCTTTTAAAATTTGGAGGAGAGAATTTTTAATTCTCTCTTAGCTTTCCAAAAGCTTGAATTTCTACCAAATAACCCTCTGCTAAAGCACTTCCTACACAAGCTCTAACAGGTTTAGGATAATTTTTAATCCAAGCATCATAAGTTTCATTCATTGCATCAAAATCTTGCATATTAGCTAACCAGATTTGAATTTGAATCAAATCTCCTTTGCTTGCGCCTATTTTTTCAAACAAAGCATCAAGTTCTGCAAGTGCTTCTTTGGTTTGTTTTTTAATATCTCCGCTAGGTTCAAAAGCCACTTGTCCTGCAGTCTTAAAATATTTATCAAAAACAATAATTTGCGACATTCTATCGCACTCATCAAAACGCTTTATCATGCATATTTTCCTTGAAATTCTTTCATAAATTCACACAAGGTTTTTACCTGATCCAAATTAAGCGCATTATAAATACTTGCACGAATTCCTCCTAAAATTCTATGTCCTTTAAGTCCTATCATTCCAGCTTCTTCGGCTTCCTTTACAAAAAGAGGCTCTAAATCTTTATTTTTAGCAATATTAAAACTCACATTCATTAAAGATCTGTCCTTTTTATCTGCATGTCCTTTATAAAATCCATTACTTAAATCAATACACTCATAAAGCATAGCAGCTTTTTGAGAATTTTTCTCATGTACTTTATCAAGTCCGCCTTGATTTAAAAGCCAATCCATTTCAAGATTAAACATATAAATGGCAAAGGTTGGAGGCGTATTAAACAAGGACTGATTCTCAGCATGAGTCAAATAATTTAACATACTAGGAATTTGTTTATTTTTAGATCTTTCTAACATATCTTTACGGATAAAAATACAACTTAAACCCGAAATTCCAGCATTTTTTTGCACTCCGCCATAAAAAAGAGCAATATTTGAAAAATCTACTTTTCTAGAAAAAAAATCACTCGATGCATCCACAATCAAAGGAGTTTTAGTTTTAGGATAATTTTGATATTGAGTGCCGTAAATAGTATTGTTAGAACAAATATAAGCATAATCAGCATTATCTCTAAATTCCACTCTAGGAATATGATTAAAATTACTTTCCTCGCTACTTGCTACGGTTTTAACATTGACACCTAAAATTTGTGCTTCTTTAATTGCTTTTTTTGTCCAAACTCCTGTATTTGCATATTCACAAATCCCATTTAAAGCCAAATTCATAGGAATCATAGCAAATTGTAAACTTGCTCCACCTTGTAAAAATAATACTTCATAATCATCATTTAACCCGTAAAGTTTTTTAGCTTTCTCTTGTGCTCCAAAATGCACTTCTTCAAATACTTTTGTGCGGTGAGAAATTTCCATTATAGAATAACCCCTACCCTGATAATCACAGAGTTCTTTTTGAGCTTGCTCTAAAATTTCTAAAGGTAAAGTCGATGGCCCTGCACTGAAATTGATTTTTCTCATAATCTATCCTTATAAAATTTTTGCTTCTTTTTGAGAAGTTTGAGAACTTAAAATAACGATATCATCACTCTTAAGATCTTCTAAATTTGCTATTTTACCATTTTTTCTGATACAAATAAACTTTTTGCTTTTATTAAAAAAATTCTCATGTTGCAAATAAGCATTTTGCAATTTATCTAATTTTAATTCATTATAACGCATTTGATTTGCCAATAGATGATTTAATTGCTTTTCTATATTATGGCTTTGTTTTATTTTTTCATCTATTATTTTTGGCAAAGAATTAAATTTGAAAAATTTGCTTAAATTTAAAAGCAAATTTTCATAATTTTGTATTTTATAATTCCAAAGTTGCATTAATTTTTCTTCCATTAAATCCAAACTTTGCTCTATATCCAACTTAGAATAAAACAAAGTATCTATAGCAGCTGAAGGCGTTGGAGCTCTAAAATCTGCAACAAAATCACTAATAACATAATCAATCTCATGTCCTATGGCTGAAATAATAGGAGTTTTTGCTTTAAAAATCTCTCTTGCTAAATTTTCATCATTAAAACAAAAAAGATCTTCTCTGCTTCCTCCACCACGTGCTATAATAAGAACATCTAAATCCATATCATCGGCTTTTTTTAAAGCTTGTATAAGAGAAAAAGGAGCATTATTTCCTTGAGTTAAAGCATCAAAAATATAAATTTTTGCCAAAAAATATTCTTTTTGGTGAATAAGTTTTAACATATCTTGCAAAGCAGCAGAAGTTTTTGAAGTGATAATGCCTACTTTTTTAGGAAATTTTGGCAAAGATTTTTTAAAGCGTGGATCAAAAAGTCCTTCTTTTTGCAAACGCTCTTTTAAAGCCAAAAACTGTGCTTCCAAATCCCCAAAACCTGCTTTTTTCATACTAGTAGCGATAAATTGATAACGACCACTTTCAGGATATAAACTTACACTTCCACAAAGCTCTAAAAAATTCCCCACAGCTGGTTTAAATCCGACTTTTAAATTAGCTCCTTTAAACATAGCACAAGCAATGCTTGATCTTTCATCTTTTAAATCAAAATACCAATGTCCTGAACCATGCAAAGTAATTTTTGAAATTTCTCCACTTAAAACTATATCATCAAAATGTGTTTCTAATAAAGCCTTTGCTTTAAGATTTAATTCTGTTGGTGTCATAGTTTTTTTGCTATAAACATTGAACTCACGCCAAAGCTAAAACTTTTATAATCAAGTATTTCAAAACCAGCATTTTTAAGTTCTAAGATGAACTCTTCCTTACTTAAAAATCCTTCAATAGAGTTTGGCAAATACTCATAAGCACTTTTATTTTTACTGATTATCCCACCTATACTTGGTAAAATATTTTTAAGATAAAAATCTCTACAAGCTGCTATAAATCCACCCTTTTCTCTTTTTGTAAATTCCAAAACTACCAAAATACCATCTTTTTGAAGTACTCTAGCAAATTCGCTTAAGGCTTTTTGTCTTTCTACAACATTGCGAATGCCATAACTAATACTTAAAATATCTAAACTTTGACTTTCTAAAGGTAAATTTTGCGCCCCTGCTTCTATAAATTCGACATTTGGAAATTTTTCTTTTGCAACATTTAGCATACCACTACTTGGATCAATGCCTTTAATATTTAAAATATTTTTTTCCATTTTTAAAGCACTCTCTTGCCAAATCTCTATCATATCCCCTGTGCCACAAGCAATATCAGCGATTTTTAAATCTTTTTTTAAATACAAACTCATCACTCTTTGACAAGCTTTTTTGCGCCACGCTACATCAGCTCCAAAGCTTAAAATTCTATTCGCCTTATCATAAGTAGGTGCAATTTGATTAAACATTTCTATAATTTTTTCTTGTTTTTGCATTTTTATCCTTTGTAAATTTTCAAATTTTTACTTGATTTTTTAAGCAATTTACAAAATTTATTTTTATTATTGATTATTTTGGAAAAAATATTTTTATCCCTATCTTTGCAATATTTTTCATAAAGTTTGTTTAAATTTTTTATCTCTAAAAAACGATAAAAATATTCTAAAAATATTGCTAATTCAAAAAAACTATTTTCAAAAAGCTCTAAATCAAAATTTTTTAGTATATTTTTTCTAAATAAAATAATTTTTTTTCTAAGTTCTAACGCAACAAGTTGTTTAAAAAACCTATCTTTGCAATCACCTTCATAAAAAGAATTTTCCTTTATGAAAAAATCAAAATCATTAAACAAATCTTGGATTTTTTCATCGCTTAAAAATAGTAATAAATCTTGATTTGAATTTTCACTTGCTAAAATATCTTGAGTTTTTTTCGTTATATCTTTAAACTTTAAAGCCAAAATATTACTCAAATTTTTATCTAAAATAGTATTCATACTTGATAAAACTATATACAAGCTTCTTGAATAAAATAAAAATTCACATAAACTTTGCTTATCTTTTCTCTCTAAAGATAAAGTCCAATAAAATTTTAATTTTTTAAATAAATAAAATAAAAAAATTCTAAATCCATCATAAGCATTAATATAATTTGGAAAATCCAAGCTAAAATTCTGATTTTTTTCTATAATTTTAAAATATTTCTCTATATCAAAATTTTGATATTCAAAACCATATAAAACGATATGTTTAGAATTTAAATCATGATGTAATTCTTTTTGAATTTTAAAATCTTTAGGAATTTTAAATTCATTGGAACTATCCAAAGTTGGAAAAAATATTTTTAAAATACAAATTTTAGGCTCTTCATAAATATCAATATAACTTTTTAAAGAGCAAAATTTAAATTCGAAGCGCTCTTTTTTAATGCTCTTTCCTATAATCTTTTTTCGAGCTTTTTCAAATCTTTTTTTAGAAATTTTCTCTTCTTGATTCTGTTCTAAAATTGAATTATTAAATTTTGTAATTTTATAAAATTCATTGCAAAAACTTTGAAATTTAACACTATGATTTGAAGTTATTTGAGTATAAAAAGTTTCAAATTTAGAATTTCGAAAAGGTATATTATCTTTTTCTAAATTCTCTAAAAGAGTGCAATCAGATAGTAAAAAGTTTTTTTGAATTTCATAAACCATTAAAATAACCCTTAAAATATATGGGTTATTTTAACCTTATTTTGCTTAATGACACTTTTTGCAACTATCAACATAAGCACAAACAGACAGATGATTGACGAGATTGCCTATCTTTTTTTCTAAATGCTCTTGATATTCATAAAGCTTAGCATCTTTAAAACTTAAATCCTCTATACCACCACATTTGGTACAAACAACATGAATATGTTCTTCTTCATAGATATCGTAACAAGTTTTTTGATTTAAAACATTGATTTCAACAACTAAACCTTGTTCTTGTAAAGTATTAAGATTTTTATAAACCGTCGCTAAAGAGATTGAAGGGTATTCTTTTTTAATTTCTGTATATAATTCATCAATATTAGGATGCTCATGTCTTTTTAAAATTTTTAAAACACATAGTCTTTGCGGAGTAGCTTTTAACTCATGTTTTTTAAGCATTTGTAGTAATTCCATTTTATTTATTCCTTGCTTTTTTAAGTAAAAATAATAATAAAATTTTTATTAAAAGAAGTTTATATTAAATAATATTTTTTATTATTTAATGATAAAATTTTAAAACTTTCATCAACAAACTATTGACATCTTTTTCTAGATTTTTTTCCACCTCACTTGTTTTTCCATGTTCAATAAATTTGTCTTCATATTCAAAGCTAACGACTTTTACATGCAAATCATATTTTTGTAAAAAATTATTAATTAAACTTTCTATACCACCAATTTTAACATTTTCACTAAAAATAAACCAAATTTTACTTTTTTCAGCAAGCTCACACAAAAGCTCTTCATCTAAAGGTTTAGCAAAAATTAAATCGATCAAATTAGCATTATTATTCATTTCTTGCAAGGCTCTTAAGACTTGCCACGCTTTTGCTACACCTTGTCCATAACCTAAAAAAGCAATTTCACTACTATTTTTTACAAGCCATTGTGCCTTGCCAAGTTTTATCTCACAAGAATTAAATTCTTTATCCAAAATAAAACTCCCTCTAGGATAACGAAAAGCAATAGGTCCTTGATGTAAATAAGCATACTCCATTATATTTTGCATCATTTGTTCATCTCTTGGGGCTAAAAGAGTGAAATTTGGCAAAGGAGCTAAAAAACTAAGATCAAAAACACCTTGATGCGTCTCCCCATCTTCGCCTACTATCCCTGCCCTATCCATAGCAAAAACCACATTTAAATTCATAATCGCACAATCATGGATCACTTGATCATAAGCACGCTGCAAAAAAGTGCTATATATTGCAATAAAAGGTTTAAATCCTTCTTTTGCCATAGCGGCCATAGAAGTTACTGCATGCTGTTCTGCAATAGCCACATCCCAAAAACGATTTGGATATTTTTCTATAAGCTTATCAAGACCTGTTCCACTTGGCATAGCCGCCGTAACCCCAACAATATTTTCATATTTTGAGGCTAAATCAAGCAAATTCTTAGAAAAAATTTCAGTAGCAGATTTTTTAGTATCACTTTTTTTAACACTCTCTCCACTATCTATATCAAAAGCTCCCACCCCGTGCCATTTAGCATGTTTTCCTTCAGCTAAAGCATAGCCTTTACCCTTTATAGTTTGAGCATGTATCACACAAGGCTTTTGCATAGCTTTTGCTTGTTTTAATGCAGAAATAATTTCACCTAAATTATGTCCATCAATAGGCCCTATATATTCAAGCCCTAATTCTTCAAACAAAAGCCCAGGAGTAATAAGTTTAAAACTCTCTTCAAAACGCTTAGCCATATAAGTAGCACTATCAGGCAATATATCCAACATTTTAGCAATACGCTTTTTAAAACTTTGATAAAACTGCGTTGCCATAGCCTGAGAAAGATACTTCGAAATTGCTCCAATTGGTTTTGAAATACTCATTTCATTATCATTTAAAAGTATTACGCAAGGAAATTTAGAATCACCCAATTCATTTAAAGCCTCATAGGCCATACCCGCACTTAAAGCACCATCTCCAATTAAAGCAACAGGAATACGTTTTTCACCCTTTAAAGCAATGGCCTTACAAGCACCTACTGCCAAAGAAATAGAGGTGCTAGAATGCCCTGCTACAAAATAATCTCCCTCGCTAGGTTTTGTATAACCACTTAAACCATTGATTTGTCTTAAAGTATCAAATATTTCTTCTTTTCCACTTAAAAGCTTGTGTGTATAAGACTGATGCGACACATCAAAAATAAAAGGATTTTTTTTTGCATCAAAAACCAAATGCATTGCTATACTAAGTTCTACAGCACCCAAATTTGAACTTAAATGCCCACCATTTCTACTCACAACTTGTATGATTTTTTCACGCATAGATGCTGCTAAATTTTCTAATTCTTTTAAACTTAGCTTTTCTAACTCTTCTTGAGTATGGGCAAATTTTTTACTCATTATTCACCATTTTTTTAATTTTAGTTAGACGAGAGTTAAGATTGGATTCTATATTGCCTGCGTCACTTATAATAACAACACTTCCTTTGCTAATTGCATCATCAAGACTTATTTTAATATGAGCATTCTGATCAAATTGCTCTTTTAAATACTCATAATCCTCTGCATTAACCTTAAGCTCAATTGCACTAGCACCCTTAAGCTCGCCGATTAAATCTTTAGCCAAAGCATAAGCTATCTTACTTGAATTTAGTTCAAGTTCTTTTAAGATTACTTCTTTAGCGATATCTATAGCAGTATCTGCTAATTCTTTCTCATTTTTTTCTATGAAATTTTCAAGATTTTCGCAAGCATTATCAAGTTTGGCTATACTTTTTAAATACTTATCTTTAAAATCACTCAATTCCTTTTGAAATTCTTCTTTTGCTTTCTCATAACCCTCTTTGATAAATTTTTCTTTAGCATTTTCAAGTTCTGAATTTAAGCGGTTATTAAATTCATTCTCTTGGCTTTCTATTTGCATTTGAAGTTTAATAATATTGCTTGACATTTCATCTGTTTTTTTAAGTAAATCTTCAATAAAACTTGGTTGAAATGTTGGAATTTGAGTTTCCATAACAGCTTGTGTAGAGGCAATGACTTGATTTTCTTCGACTGGTTTTTCGTCATTTAAAGATATATTAGTATTTTCTTCATCTGGAGTTTGAGTATGTTTTTTTTCACCTGTATGATTATCAAATTCTGAAATAACTTTAAAACGATATCCTTCAACAACATGCTGATCAGAAGCCCCACCAGAAATTACATTGCTACGATTAACCATCTCTCACCTACTCTATCATTTCATCCGCATCGCCTGTTTGAACAAGACCTTGTTCTGCAAGTTTTTGCACCACTTCAACAACCTTTCTTTGTGCATCTTCAACATCTTTAACACGCACAGCACCCAAAAAACCCATTTCTTCAAGAAAAGCTTCGCTTGCACGCGTAGACATATTGGCTAAGAATTTTTGCTTTAACTCTTCACTTGCACCTTTTAAACCTATCATTAAATCACGCTTATCGGCTACTTTTAAAATTTCTCTTATAGCCTGAGTGCTAAGTTTTTGTATATCATCGAAAGTAAACATAAGCTCTTTAATAGTCTCTGCTAAGCGTTCATCACTTTGTTCAATATAAGTAATGGTTGATTTGCTTGCTTTTTGACCCAAACGATTAAGCACTTCTGCTACTGCTCTTGGGCCGCCCACTTCAACCTTATAAGAGGTAAGACTTTCAAGCTTGCTTTCTAGCACTGCAGAAACTCTTTTAATAATACTTGGAGAAATATCGCCAAGATTTGCCATTCTTATAACCACCTCAGCCCTTAATTCATCGCTAAAATACTCTAAAGTTTCTGCCGCATGAATAGAATCCATGTGTGCCAAAATAAGAGCGATGGTTTGTGGGTGCTCTTTGGTAATAAAGTCTGCAAGTTGCTGTGGTTTAATTTGCGCCAAATAAGCAAAATTTTGATTATTCTCCATACTTTTAGTGAGTTTTTCAAGAATTTTATTTGCAATCTCTGGTCCAAAAGTACGAAAAAGTATTTCTTTAGCATATTCCAAACCACCACTTTTAATATATTGATTTGATTGAAGCAGAGTGTAAAATTCTTCTAAAACTGCAGTAGCTACAGATCTATCAACATTTTTAGCCATAGCAATATAACGTGAAATTTCTGTGATTACATCAATTTCCATATGTGAAAACACAGAAGTGGTTGCATCTTCGCCAAGTTGTATAAGAAATATCGCTACCTTCTCAGGCATCGATAAATCATCATAGACCATTTTTTGTTCTTCACTTAGCTTTATCATCACATATCCTTTTCGCCAAATTCGCTATCATTTTGAATTAAGTTTTGCAAAAGTGCTGCAATTTCCTCACCTTTATCACTTACCAAACCACGCAATTTTTCAAGCAAAACCTCATACTGGATAGAATCTTCATTGAAGTTATCCCCAAAACCAAGTTGTTCTTCAACTTTTTTCCTTGCTGCATTAAATTTCTCTAAAGCATCTTCAGCATCATCTAAAACAGCATTTGGACCTTGCTGCATTTCCTCTTGTGCTGCGACATCTTCAAGCATTTTTTGAGTAAATGGAGCAATAACTTTTTTGTAAAAAATAAAAAGTAAAATCGCTGCAATAAAGTATTTAACCGGCGGAATAAATGGCTCAACAAAACGATTGTAAAAAGTTTTAACTTTACTCTCAACTCTAATCGACTCACGATGAAATGGTAAATTTTGCACCACAACGCTATCACCTCTAGTAGCGCTAAAATTAATAGTATTTTTAACTATACTCTCAACACTTGCAAGCTCTTCTTTAGTCAATGGGACATATTCGCTTTTTACATCCCCATTTTCATCAACCACATCTTGATATTTTCCATCTATAGTAACAGCTGCTGAAGTGCGTAAAACTGTTGCAAATTGTTTTTTGGTATTTGTGATAGTTTTAGAAAGTTCATTATTTGTAGTAACTTGATTTTTTTTATAAGTGTCAATTTGACCCTTATTGTCAAGTCCTTCAACAGGACCTATATTAGAAACAGCACCTGGAACACCCTGAATTTCTGGATCTTTTCTACCTGTTCTTTCCTCGTTTAAAGTTTGCTCACTACGCACTATAGGATTTGGATCATAAATTTCACTTTGAGATTCTTGCTTGGAAAAATCAAAATCTATATTTACACTCACTTTTACTTTATCCATGCCACCTGCAAAAGGAGCTAAATTTTCTATAATCTTATCTTCTAAAGCTTTTTCTTGATCACTTTTAAATTTAATTTGCGCACGAACCAAGTCATCTTCATATGCTTCTTGCTCATCTAAAGGCACACCACTTTGATCACTAATCTTAACATTTTCTTTAGTAAGTTTTGGAACTGCCGCTGAAACAATATTTTTTATACCATCAATTTGTTTTCTAGTAAGCTTTAAGCCTTCGCGAACATTAACAACAACTGAAGCTGTAGGCGGAATTTGCCTTTCGGTAAAAACACTATCTTTAGGAAATGCTATGTGTACAACAGCGCTACGAATAGGTTCTAAAGTCTCAATAGTTCTTGCAAGTTCGCCTTCTATGGCTCTTTGGTATTTTACCTTTTGCTCTTCATTTGTAGCTCCAAAAGCTTGAGTATCAAAAGCTTCAAAACCCACGCGACTATCTTTTATAAGACCTTCGCTTGCAATAAACATTCTTTGACGATAAACCTGATCTTGTGGAACTAAAATTTTATTTTCACTTTCTAATTTATAGGGAATATTATTTTGTTCAAGTTTAGCTACAATTGCAGCAGAAGAACTTGGGCTTACATTTTCAACTAAAACTGCATATCCATTATTTGCATTACTACCACTTCCACGAAATAAAGCTAAAAAAACCAAAAACCCAACCACAACTATAATAGATGCAGCAATCACTATACGCTGCTTACGAGTTAAATTTTGATAAAGTTGCCCAATTTGATGAAGCATATTTTTAAAATCCATTAATTCTCATCCCTTAGTTTAGCGAATTTTACATATTTTTATTTGATTTATCTATCTTAAAATCTTATCAAATTCTGTAAAAAATTTTTCATTTTCATAAGATGTTCCTATAGTAATGCGTATAGCATTTAAACCATAGCTTTTTAAATTTCTTATTATTATACCCTTTTTAAGCAATTTTTCAGACAAATCTGTACTATTTTTTTCATCAAAAAAATAAGTGATGAAATTTGTATAACTATCGATAATTTTGATATTATGTTTTTTAGCAAATTCTTTATAAAGCTCCATTTGAGAAAAATTATTCTCTAAAGTTTTTTTAGCAAATTCATCATCATTTATTGCTGCAACTGCTGCTTTTAAAGCAAGATTACTCACATTAAAAGGCGCACGAAGCTTGTAAAATGCACTAATAATATTAGCATTAGCTATACCATAACCAATGCGTAAACCTCCTAATCCATAAAGCTTAGAAAAAGTTCCTAAATAAAGTACATTGTCAAATTCTTTAATCAATTCGCAAGGTTTTAAATGTTT
Source organism: Campylobacter sp. BCW_6468 (assembly GCF_001762865.1). Taxonomy (NCBI): domain Bacteria; kingdom Pseudomonadati; phylum Campylobacterota; class Epsilonproteobacteria; order Campylobacterales; family Campylobacteraceae; genus Campylobacter; species Campylobacter sp. BCW_6468. The sequence continues at coordinate 49,259 of NZ_MJXQ01000042.1, read as the reverse complement.
TTTGCTATCTTTAAAACTTGCAAATTCATTATAAGCTGCATCAATCACAACTAAACAATCCTCATTTACACCTTTAATAAACTCGGTCGCCTCACTTGCATCCAAACACTCGCCTAAAGGATTGTTTGGTAAGCATAAAAAAATAAGTTTAATTTCATCTTTGTGCGTTTCATAAAGTTTTTTAAACTCATCTAAATTATGAGTAATACTTTGAGTTTTATAACACTTTGCACCACATTGTTTGGCATAAATTTCATACATAGCAAAGGTAACTCCAGCTTGCAAAAAAGCATTTTTAGAATTTAACTTAGCATGTATAGCAAATTCAATCACTTGATCACTGCCTGCACCGATGATAATATTTTCATTTTGAACTTTGTATTTTTGAGCCAATGTGGTTTTAAGTTCTATCATACTATCATCAGGGTAAAGATGGGCTTTGTTTGCATTTTGTCTTAAACATTCTATAGCTTTTGGTGGCGCGCCAAAAGGATTTTCATTGCTTGCTAATTTTATCACTTCTTTAACGCCATATTCTTTAGCAATAACTTCTATATCTTTGCCGGGTTCATAATTGCTTAAATTATTTAAAAATTCATTAAATTTCATCTTTTTCTCCTGATAAATAAGATCCAAGCCAAACAATCTCTTGTATATCTTTTAAGGCTTTTTTTACATTTTCATCATCAATATGCCCTTCAAAATCTATATAAAAACTGTGTAAAAATTCTTTTGATTTTACAGGGCGAGATTCAAGCTTAGTAAGATTGATATTTTCTTTTTTAAACTGCTCTAATAAAAAGCTAAGTCCCCCAGGTTTATGTGCTGTGTGTGCTAAAATAGAAGTTTTACAATTTGGCATTTTAGGATTTTTAATATCGCTTAAAATTAAAAATCTTGTTTTATTGGCTGCATTATCTTCTATTTTATCAAAAAGTACAGGCACATTATAAAGCTTAGCCGCTATTCTAGAACAAATTGCTGCCGCATATTTATCTTGCGAAGCTAGGTAAGCTGCATTAGCTGTAGATTTTGAAGGAACAAATTCTATAGCACTAAGTTCATGACTTTCTAAAAATTTACGACATTGATTATAACCTTGCGGATGCGAATAAATGCGTTTGATTTCTTTTAAATTTTCATTAATTCCTACAAAAGAATGATGAATATCCATATAAATTTCGCCAAAAATTTTAAGCTCATTATACTTACCTAGACAATCTAAAGTAATGCCCACTGCACCTTCGGTATTATTTTCTATAGGTACAACACCGTATTTTGCTTCTTTGTTGCTTAACTCTTTAAAAACATCTTCGATATTGGCCAAGGCTATATAACGACTCATCGCACCAAAACGACTTCTTGCTGCTTGATGTGTATAAGTTCCTTCAGGCCCTAAATAAGCTATAGTTTGAGGCATTTCTAAATTTCTTGAAACTGCAAAAATTTCTTGATAAATTGCCTCTATGGCATTTTGATCTAAAAGTCCTAAATTTGCATTTTTTAAACGATTGATAATGGCTCTTTCACGCTCAGGACGATAAATACTTCCCCCACTACTTTGCTTAAGCTCACCTATACTTTTAACATAAGTCATTCTTTCATTTAAAAGATCTAAAATTTTATCATCAACCGCATCGATTTTATTTCTAAATTCTTCTAAATTTGGCATTTTAGATCCTTTAAAAACTCAAAAACACTAGGATAAACTCCATCAAGCAAATCCGTATCAAGCCCTTTTGTGTCGCTTATCTTGCCGCTTAAAACTAGCAAGGTTTTCATGCCAAGTTCTTTTGCCTTAAGCAAGTCACCCCTAAAATCATCACTAATGATTTTAATATCTTCAAAATCGATTTTTGAATTTTGTCTTCTTATTAAATTTAAAGCTTCTTTATAAAAAGCAATGCTAGGCTTACCCACAACCTCGTATTCAAAATCAATAGCATTTTTAAGCATAGCCATAATGCTACCTACACCAGGATAAGGCCTACCATCTTTTTTATAAATACTAGTTTCGTGCATAGCTATAAATCTAACTTCTCTTCTAGCCAATTCTATCATAGTGGCAAAATCTTTAAATTTAAAATCATCATAACTAGCCACAAGCACAGTACTAGGATTTACAAAATCGAGCTCAAAACCAAGATTTTCAAGACTTTTTACAAACTCATCTGCACCAAAAGCCGCAACTTTACAAGGTCTTAAAAGGTGTTTTAAAACGCTGAAAGGATCAATATAAGCATTTTCTTTTATAGCCAATCCTTTTTGCTGTAATTTTTCTAAAAAATCAAGTTTTTTTGTATTGTTAGTGATGATAAGATAAGGAAGATTTTTTGCATTTAAAAAATCGATCAGTTCTTTAGCACCATGGATTAAAGATTTATCATGATCAGAAATTAAAGTCCCTTGAACATCTAAAAAAAACATTTTAAGCCTTTAAAAATTTCTCTTCTAAAGCGATTTGATCTTCAAAATTTTCTCTTTGACGGATCAATCTTACCTGTCCTTCTTCAAGGGCTAATTCGCAAACTTTATTACGAGTATTGTAATTACTACTCATGCTAAAACCATAAGCTCCAGTATTTTTAATAACCATTATATCATCACTTTGAGTGCTAGGCAAAGACCTTGCTTTAGCAAAAAAGTCCCCACTCTCACAAATTCCACCTACAACATCACATAAACTCTCTTCGCCTTGATTATAAGGTAAGATTATTTCATGATAAGCCTCGTATAAACTTGGGCGTATAAGATCATTCATCGCTCCATCTACTACAACAAAACGCTTGGTTTTATTTTGTTTTTCATAAAGCACTGAACAAACAAATTCTCCACTTTTAGCAACTAGATACCTTCCAGGCTCCATTCCTATAGTTAAATCAAGCCCATGAAGTTGTGCTAATATACCTTGTGCATAATCATAAAGATCAGATTCACACTCATCTTTTTCATAAGCCACACCCAAACCACCGCCTATATCAAAAAATTTAAGATCGATTTGCAAGGCTTTTAACTCTCTTACAAGTTTTGCAACGATGCCTGCTGCTTCATGAATGGGAGAAATATCTAAAAGTTGCGAACCTATATGAAAATGCACTCCAACAGGCTCTAAAAAAGATGAATTTTTTGCATAAAGATACATTTTTCTTGCTATATCAATTTCGACACCAAATTTATTTTCATTTAATCCTGTAGAAATATAAGGATGAGTTTTTGCATCAACATTTGGATTAACACGAATACTGATTCTTGCCTTTAGATTAAGTTCTTTAGCCACACTTTCTAAAAGCATCATTTCAGCTTCGCTTTCAAGGTTAATATATAAAATATCATATTCTAAAGCTTGTCTTAACTCTTCTTTGGTTTTTCCTACTCCACTAAAAATAATCTTATAAGCTTTTGCTCCTGCTTTTAAGGCACGCTTTACCTCGCCTATACTCACACAATCAAATCCACTATCTAAATTTGCAAGCATTTGCAACAAACTTAAATTTGAATTGGCTTTTACAGCGTAAAAAATTTGAGATTTTCTAGCCTTAAAAGCCTCTTTGAGATTTAAAAAACGCTCTTTTATGAAATCAAAATTGTAAATATAAAAAGGGGTATTAAATTCTTGTTTTAATTGTTTATAATCCATATTTAACCTTTAATTTTTATAATTTTACTACACAAAGCTTAATTTATCGATGCTTATAATACATATAAGCACTTAAACAACCCAAAATTATAATAGGCACTACAATGCCAATTTCACTTGCAATCACACTATTTTCGCTTAATCTAGTAAGCAAAAACAAGACTCCCCAAATCATCAAAGTCACTACAAAAGCTACAAAAGTTACAATAGCAAGATTAAAAAATCTTGCTATTACAGGAAAAAAATAATACATAATAAGTATTAAAAATGGTGCAAAAAAAGGAGTAAAAACAAATTTATAAAGATTGATTTTAAGAGCATCTGTATTGACATTTTGCGCCTTAAAAAGCTCAAAACTTTCAAGTGCGTCAGATATTGAATAATCACTATTACTAGCAACCCCTTCTATAATCTTTGGTTTAAAACCCTCAAGTGATTTAAGCTCGGAGAAATCTTGTATCTTTAAACCATCATTAGCAAGTTCATAATTTTTAGGTAATAATGTAATATTACCATCTCGCAAAATCCAACTTTCACCTTCAAAATAGGCGTTTTTAGCACTTACAAAAGAGCTTAAATTTAAATCATTGATATTAAAAATTTTTATATTTTGAGCACTATTTTGTCCATTGTTTATCTTTGAAATATAAACAAAATTATTGTTAAATTTCAAAAACACTTCTCCACTTTGATTCATAATAGTACCATTTTTTAAAATATTTCTCTTATAATCATTTGCATAAGCAAAAGAAGTAAAATTCAATCCTATATAAATACAACAAAAAAATAAAGCCCATAAAAAAGGAAATAAAATAACATAATTTCTGCTCAGTCCTAATGCATAAAGACTTACAAATTCATTTGCTCTGATCATAGAAATCAAAGAAACTACCAAAGCAAAAATCAAAGAAATGGGTAATACATAAGGCACTGCCGAGAAAGATAAAAACATAACATAAAGCAAATCAAGATTTGCGGCTTTTGGTAGATCTTTAAAATTTAAGAGTAAATCAATACCGCAATAAAAACCAAGCAAAGAAAAAAATATAATAAAAAAATTTTTTAAATAAATCCCTGAAATAAAACGAAAAAATATCCACATCTTAAGCCTTTAGGCTGTATTTAGATGATATAGCAGACAAATCATCATTTTCAATAAGCTCAAGCAAAGCTTTTTTTGTATGCTCTAAAACTTTGCTTAAGGTTATTTCTTCTTCGGGTTTAAATTTACCTAAAACATGGGAAATCACATTTTCACCCTTTCCCACTCCTATACGCACTCTTTCATAATCATTTCCACATAAAGTATCTATGCTTTTAAGCCCATTATGTCCACCACTTGAACCGCCTTTTTTAAAACGCAAGGCTCCTAAATTTATATCTATATCATCATGGATAACTATCATTCTTTCGCATTTATAAAAATCATTCACTGCTTTTACACTAAGTCCTGAATTATTCATATAAGTACTAGGTTTAAGAAGAAGTAAAGAAGAACCTATTTTAAAAAGTTCTCCTTTAAATTTAGAGTTTGTAAGATTTGTAAAATTGCTTTCTTTTAAAAGCAAGTCAATTAGCATAAAACCGACATTATGACGGGTATTTTCATACTCTACGCCTATATTGCCAAGCCCTACGACTAAAATCATCTAGCTTTTTCTACACCTACAACCGCTACTCTATCAGCATCAATCATAGTTACTCCCGCAGGAACTACAATATCACGAACAAGTAAAGCATCACCCACATCAAGTTTACTTACATCAAGTTCGAAAAAATTTGGTAAATTTTCAGCTGCACATTTTACTTTTAATCTTCTTTTTGATTGGATTAAAACACCTTTATTTTTAAGACCTATAGCTGTTCCTGTGATTTTAACTGGAACCATGTATTTAGAAATCACACCTTTTTGTGCAACTTTTAAATCCACATGTTTAAGTTCTGCAGTTACAGGATCTTTTTGATAATCCACAACTACAACGCTTAAAGTTTGAGAACCTACTTTTACATCAAAAATTAAAGTAGTTTTTTTACGAACTTCCTTAATAAACTCATTTACTTTAAAAGCGGCATTGATGTTTTCTAATCCTTTTCCATAGATGTTTGCGATTAGATAACCATCTCTTTTTAAAGCTTTAGCAGCTTTTCTACCGATACTCTCTCTAACGATGCCTTCTAACATCTTTTGTCCTTTCTTAAAAAATGAGCTTTGATTATATCTAATTTTGGCTTATGGAAAAGTAAATTTATAGCTTCTTTTAATTTCTTTAAGATATAATTTGTTTTACAAATATTATGTTAATTTAAGGCTTCATGTGAATGAAAAATTCAATATTAATATAGCTTGGTTTTTAATAATCTTAGGTGGAATTATAGAATGCTTTTGGGTAAGTGGACTTAAATATTCTACAGAAATTTGGCAGTATATTTTAACAGCCATTGGGGTTTGTATTTCTTTTACTTGCTTTTTAAAAGCTTGTGAAAGACTTGAAGTAAGTATTACTTATAGTGTTTTTGTAGGCATTGGCACTATTGGGGTGGTTTTAAATGAAATGTTTATTTTTAACGAAGCTGTTTCTATAATTAAACTTGTGCTTATAGCAATTTTACTTTTAAGTATTATAGCCCTTAAATGGGTAAGCAAGGAAGCTTAAACTATGGAATGGTTTTATTTGTTTTTAGCTACTGCCTGTGAAATTTTTGGCGTGGTGATCATGAAAGAACTTATAAGCACTAAAAACAAGCTTTACCTTTTAGCTTTGATAGTGTGTTTTGGATTTTCTTTTACTTTTTTAAGCTTAAGTATGCAAAATATCGCTATGAGCGTTGCTTATGCTATATGGACAGGAGCTGGAACCGCTGGTGGGGTAATGATAGGAGTGCTTTTTTATAAAGAAAGTAAAAGTTTTTTGAAACTTTTTTTAATCGCTGTGATTATTACTTGTACAGCGGGTTTAAAATTTCTTTCTTGAGGATTTTTTGTGCAAATTTATGTAAGTGGAATACATACTGATGTAGGAAAAACACATTTTAGCGCAGCTTTTTGTGCGAATTTTAACTATGATTATTTTAAACTCATTCAAGCAGGAACTCCAACAGATAGCGAGTTTATTGCAAAATTTAGCCCAAAAACAAAGATTTTTAAAGAAGGTATTTTTTTGCAAACTCCAGCTTCTCCTCATCTTGGAAAAATCAAAGAAAAGCTTGATTATAAAGCCTTAGATATCATTTTACCAAAAAGCAAAAACCTACTTATTGAGCTTGCGGGTGGGCTTTTTTCTCCTATGGATGAAAATTACACTATGATTGATTTTGTGAATATTTTCAAACACCCTACGATTTTGGTAGCAAAATACTATCTTGGAAGCATTAATCATATCTTGCTTAGCATTGAAGCTTTAAAGCAAAGAAATATCAATCTTTTAGCCCTTGTAATGATGGGTAAAAAAGATATCTTACAAGATGATTTTATAAAAAATTATGCAAAAATTCCTATAATCAATCTTGATTTTTTTGATGAAAATAGCATTTTAAATAAAGATTTTAAAGAGCAAATGCAAGAAATTTTACAACTTAAAATTCCTTAAAAATCTGCTCTAAACTCTCTAGTACATAAACGATTTGTTCTTTTGTGATGATGTAAGGAGGCATAAAATAAATCGTATTTGCTAAAGGTCTTAAAAGCAAACCTTTTTCTAAGGCTTTTTGAAATACAAAAAGTCCTACGCGTTTATACTTGGTGCTTAAAATATCAAAAGCACTGATCATCCCGCAAGTTCTAAAATTACCCAAAAAGTCAAATTTTTCAAGTCTTGAAAATTCTTTTTTGATAAACTCGCTTAAAATTTGATTTTTTACTAAAATATTTTCATCCTCAAAGATATCTAAAACCGCATTTGCTGCCGCGCAAGCTAAGGTATTTCCCGTATAGCTATGAGAATGTAAAAAAGCCTTTTGGCTTTCATAAGTATCATAAAAAGCATTATAAATTTCATCTCTTGTAAGCACTACAGAAAGTGGCATAAATCCACCCGTTATCCCTTTTGAAAGGCAGATAAAATCGGGGCTTTGTTTGCATTGATGTAAGGCAAACAAAGTTCCTGTGCGTCCAAAGCCCACTGCAATTTCATCAAAAATCACTTGCACTCCAAATTTATGGCAAAGCTTTATGGCCTCATCAATGAACCCTGCTTCATACATATGCATATTTCCCGCACATTGCACCAAAGGTTCAAGTATAAAAGCGCAAATTTCACTTGCATTTTTTTCTAAAATATCTTTTAAAATTTCAAGCTCTTGAGTGTAGTCTTTGCCTTGTGGCACAGGCGTGCTTAAACACTCTAAAAGTAAAGGCTTATAAGTATCTTTATAAAGTGCTACATCTCCTACACTTAAGGCTCCTAAGGTTTCACCATGATAAGAATTACTTAAAGATAAAAATTTACTTTTTTTCACTCCCTTATTTAAATGATAATGAAAGCTCATCTTAAGTGTGACTTCAATAGCGCTTGAACCATTATCTGCGTAAAAACATTTGTTAAAATTCCTGCCTACTTTTTCGCAAAGTCTTGCAGAAAGCTTGATGATGGGCTCATGTGTAAAACCTGCTAAAATCACATGCTCTAGCTCATCAACTTGTTTTTTAATGGCATTTGCGATTTTTTCATTACAATGCCCAAAAAGATTTACCCACCACGAGCTCACACAGTCCATATAAGCCTTATCATCAAAATCATAAAGCCACACTCCTTTAGCTCTTTTTATAGGAATGAGTGGCAAATTTTCATGATCTTTCATTTGCGTACAAGGGTGCCAAATATGCTCTAAATCGAGTTTTTTTAAAATTTCATTTTGCATTATAACTTCTTTTTTAAATATATTTTGGCAAAATAATACTTTAAATTTCTGAATTTTAGGAAAAAAATGAGCCTTGAAAATATCTTAGAAGCCCTTGAAAAAAATCACAATCTTAGAAAACTTACAAGCCTCAAACATGAAGGAAATTTTGTTTTTAAAGAGGGTAAAAAGCTTTTAAATTTAGCGGGGAATGATTATTTAAATTTAAGCTCTTGCAAATCTTTAAAAGATGAATTTTTAGATAATGTCAAAGAACAAGACTTATTTTTTTCAAGCTCAAGTTCAAGGAGCTTGAGTGGAAATTTTACAATTTATGAGGAATTAGAAAGCTTTTTAAAATCCAAATTTAAAGAAAAAGAAATCTTACATTTTAACAGCGGTTATCATCTTAATATCTCTTGTATAGCTGCACTTGTGAGCATTCCAAATACACTTTTTTTAGTAGATAAATTCATCCATGCAAGTATGATTGATGGACTAAAACTTGGCGGAGCAAAATTTTTTCGCTTTCATCATAACGATATGAATCATTTAGAAAATTTAATTCAAAAACATTATGATCATTATGAAAATATCATCATTTTAAGCGAAGCATTATTTAGCATGGATGGTGATTTTTCTGATTTTAATACACTCATCGCCTTTAAAGAAAAATACCCTAAAATCAAACTTTATATCGATGAAGCGCACAGCGTGGGTTGCTTTGATGAGGAGGGCTTGGGACTTGTTAAAGCTTTAAATTTGGAAGAAAAGGTTGATTTTATAGTTTTTACCTTTGGCAAGGCTCTTGCTTCTATGGGTGCTTGCATGATTTGTAATAATCTTTATAAAAGCTTTTTTATCAACAAAGCTAGAGCTTTTATTTATTCTACAGCGCTGCCTCCTATCAATATAGCTTGGACAAAATTTATTTTTGAAAAAATGAGCGAGCTAAAAGAAAAAAGAGAAAAATTACAAATCATAGGCAACTTTTTTAAAAATCAACTCATAGAAAAAAATCATCAAATTTTAGGCGATGCTTACATCATCTCCTTGGTTTTGGGAGAAAATCAAAAGACTATAGAATTAGCAAAAAAACTTGAAACAAATGGCATTTTTGCACCCGCTATAAAAGAACCTACGGTGCCTAAAAATACAGCTAGAATTCGTTTTTCTTTGCATGCAGGACTTAGTAAAGAAGATTTAAAGAAAGTGATAGAACTTTTATGAAAATAAGCAATTTAATTCAAAATGAAAACTCACAAGAACTTATCTTAGTATTTGGCGGTTTAGCTTCACATCCTAGCCATTTTGCACATTTAAAAAGCGATAAAAATGTAGTTTTGGTTTATGATTATGAAAATTTAGACTTTAAATTTGATTTAAAGTCTTTTTCTAAAATCACTCTCATAGCTTTTTCTATGGGAGTTTGCGTAGCAAGTAGAGTTTTAAAAGATATAGAGTTTTCGCAAAAAATAGCTATCAATGGCACTCCTTTTGGCATAGATAAATTAAAAGGAATTCATCCTGCAATTTTTGCTAAGCAAATTAAAAAATTTGATCTCACGGCTTTTAAAAAATCTTTATTTAAAGAGCGCAAAAATGAAGCAAAAAACTTTATTTTTAAAGATGAAAAAGATTTAAAAACCGAGCTTGAAAAACTTTTCGAATTTGCCTCAAAAGAGTGTAATGAAAACTTTATTTGGGACAAAATTTACTCAAGCAATAATGATGAAATTTTTCCTCAAAATGCTTTAAAAAACACTTTTTCAAAGCTTATTTTCCTAAATGAGCCACATTTTGCTTTTTTTCATTTTAAAACTTGGGATGAAATTTGAATTTTTTAAAAGCAAAAGATTATCAAAAACACGCAAAAGTGCAAGATTTAATGGGTTTAAAACTTTGTGAAATTTTAAAAAATTTAGAAATTTCGCATTTTAAAAAAGTGTTTGAATTTGGTTGTGGTAGGGGCGAATTTAGCGACAAACTTTCAAAAATTATCACTTTTGATGAATATCTAAAAAATGATATTTTGGATTATCCTGACAATCTTAATGTGGAAATTTTTGATATGAATACCCTAGCTACACAGATTTTAAGCAAGCAAAAATTTGATCTTATCACTTCTAATGCGAGTTTGCAATGGCTTGATTTAAAGCAGGTTTTGCCCACACTAGCAAATATGTTAAATGAAAAAGGAATTTTACTTCTTTCTACTTTTGGAAAAATGAATTTAAAAGAGATCAAACAAAGCACAGGCTTGGGTTTAAAATATTTTAGCACAAAAGAACTTGAACAAATTTTTAAACCCTATTTTTCTGATATTAAAATCACTGAAGAAATTGTAAATTTGGAATTTCAAAACGCTTTAGAGGTTTTTAAGCATTTGAAATTAAGCGGGGTAAATTCTTTGGGATTTTATCGCTTAAACAAGCAATTCTTAAAAGAATTTGAAGAAAAATTCCAAAATAAACTCACTTATCATCCTATTTTTATTTTATGCAAAAAAGATACAAAATAAAATTTCTTATGTTATAATACAAAAAATCAAGATTATCTACAAAGGAAAGTGCAGTGAAAAAGCTTGTGTTAATTTTTATAGTGTTGTTTTTATCCTTAAATTTAAATGCACAAAATTTAAGTGTTTTCGTAGCTTCTTCAGCTTCAAAAGCTATGGAAGAAGTCAAAAATGAATTTTTAAAATCACACCCTAATGACAATATAGATCTTGTTTTTGGTGCTTCGGGAAAGTATTATCAACTTTTGAAACAAGGGAGAGAATTTGATCTATTTTTTTCAGCCGATACAAAATACGCGCAAGCAATTTATGAGGATCAAAACGCTTTAGATAAACCAAAAGTTTATGTTTTAGGTATCTTAGCCTTATATAGCTTAGATGAAAGCTTACTTGAAGGTGGGATAGAAAAGCTAAAAGATAAAGCAAATAAAATTCATCACCTAAGCCTTGCAAATCCAAAAGTTGCTCCTTATGGAGTAGTTGCTAAAGAAGTACTTGAAAATTTAAAATTAGACAAACTCTTTGAAGATAAAATTGTTTTAGGTGAAAATATCTCCGTGCCCGTTTTACATGTCGATAGCAATAATGCGGATTTGGGTATTGTGGCTTATTCTTTAGTATCTTCTATCAATCATCCTAAGGGCAAAGCTATTTTAATCGATCAAAAATACTTCACCCCTTTAAAACAAAGCTATGTCATCACAAGATACGCTAAAGATAAAAAATTAGCCTTTGAATTTAGCGATTTTATCAGCTCACAAAAAGCAAAAGAAATCTTTAAAAAATACGGATTTGACACACCTTGAATATCTTAAATGGCAAGATTATAGAGCTTTTAAATGAGGGTGAGATTGTCATCGTTAAGATCAGTATTAAAGAGCATATTTTTAAAGTTTTAATGCTTGATCTTCATTCTTTGCAAGATCTTAAAATAGGTACAAAAATTCAAGTGCTTTTTAAAGAACACGAACTTGGCTTTGCCTTGCCTCATTCTATTTTAAGTGTGGAAAATTCATTTCTAGCAAGGATTAAAAGTATTAAAAAGGGCAAAATTCTATATCATATCTTTTTTGATTTTGAGGGTGATGAAATTTCTAGCATTATCGCTAAAGAAAAAGCCTTAGAGCTTAAGCTCGAAGAAGGACAAGAATGGCTTTGCTTTGTCAAGGAAAACGATATCATTTTAAAGGCTATTTATGGATAATGATTTTTTACAAACCCTTTATCTTACCTTTAAACTTGCATTTATCACTACCTTTATACTCTTTTTCATCGGAGTATTTTTAGCCTATCTTTTAAGCTTTGTGAAATTTCCTTTTAAAAGCTTGGTGCAAACCTTTGTAGCTTTGCCCTTGGTTTTGCCTCCAAGTGTTTTGGGATTTTATTTACTCATAAGCTTTTCACAAAACAGCTTTTTAGGACAATTTTTAAAAGAATATTTTAACCTTTCTTTGGTTTTTAGCTTTGAAGGTTTAGTATTTGCTTCTTTGATTTTTTCTCTGCCCTTTATGGTAAATCCTTTACAAAGTGCTTTTTCATCAATCAATCAAAACCTACTTGATGCTTCTTATGCTCTAGGAAAGGGTAAAATTTATACACTTTTTAGAGTGATTTTACCCAATTCTAAAGTAGGGATTTTTAGTGCTTGCGCGATGAGTTTTGCACACACCATTGGTGAATTTGGAGTGGTGATGATGATAGGTGGACACAAAAAAGGTGAAACTTTGGTCGCAAGTATTGCTATTTATGATGAGCTTGAAGTTTTAAACTATACCTTAGCACATCAATACGCTTTTACTTTATTTGCGATTTCTTTTGCCATACTCTTAAGTCTTTATTTTGTGAACAAAAAAATCGCTCTATAGGCCAATTTTATGATAAAAATCGATATAAAACTTCCCATTAACACAGCAAAAGGCAAGAAGCAACTAGAATTAAACACTTGCCTAAAAGCAAATGAAATCACTGCTATTTTTGGAGAAAGCGGTGTGGGAAAAACGACTCTACTTAAAATCATTGCAGGACTTATAAAACCTGAATTTGGGCGCATAGAAGTAGGAGATGAGCTTTGGCTTGATACCCAAAAAAATATCAATTTAGCCATACAAAAAAGAAAAATCGGCTTTGTTTTTCAAGATTATGCTCTTTTTCCAAATATGAGCGTAAAAGAAAACATTTCTTACGCTGCGACTTCAAAACAAAAAGTAGAAGAGCTTTTAAGCTTAATGAATTTAGAAAATTTAGCCAAAATTTATCCCAAAAATTTAAGCGGTGGACAAGCACAAAGAGTGGCTTTAGCAAGGGCTTTAGCGAGAGAACCGCAAATTTTACTTTTAGATGAGCCTTTGAGTGCATTAGACTTTAAAATGCGATCTTTTTTGCAAGATGAGCTTGTGAAAATTTTACAACATTTTAAAATCACTACTTTATTGGTAAGTCACGATTTGGCTGAAATTTACAAATTAAGTCATAGAATTTTAGAGCTTAGTGATGGAAAAATCATCAAAGATGCAAGAACAAATGAATTTTTTACCTCATCAAATTTAAGTGCGAAACTGCGTTTAAGTGCAACTTTGCTTGAGATTAAAAAAAGTGATATTTTGATGATTTTTACCCTACTTTTAAATCAAGATATCGTTAAAATCACACTTAGCGAAGAAGAATTTTTAAGAACTTATAAAAATGTAAAAATCGGCGATACGCTTTTACTATCCATAAAAGCCTTTAACCCTATCATCGTAGGAAAACTTGATAAACAAAAGTAAAAATTTAATTTTTCTATAGAAATTTTCCAAAATTGTAACCATTAAAACAATCCATTAATTAAATATATTTTGTTTTATCGTTTATTTACTATTTATGAAAATTTATATGCTAGTTTTTTGCTTACTATTTTATAGCTAAACGAGGTATTTTAAATGAGAAAAAGTATTCTTAGTTTTTTGGAAAAAAAAGGTAAAAATGAAAAAATAACCATGGTAAGTGCCTATGACTACCATAGTGCAAAAATTCTAGATAATTGCGATATAGATATCATATTGGTTGGAGATTCATTAGCTATGACAGTGCTTGGCATGCAAGATACTTTAAGTGTGACCATGGATGAAATGTTGATCTTTACCAAAGCTGTTTCTCGCGGAGCTAAAAAGTCTTTCGTACTTGCGGATATGCCTTTCATGTCTTATCAAAGCTCGGATCGTGACGCTATCTTAAATGCCTCAAGATTTATCAAAGAAAGCCATGCAAATGGGGTAAAAGTGGAAGGGGGTATAGAAATCGCAAGCAAGATTAAATTAATTTCCCAATCAGGAATACCCGTCGTTGCTCACCTAGGACTAACCCCACAAGCTGTAAATATGCTAGGTGGATATAGAGTTCAAGGTAAAGATTTACAATCGGCTCAAAAAATCATAGATGATGCAAAAGCTGTGCAAGATGCGGGTGCTTGTATGTTGGTTTTAGAATGCGTACCTGTAAAATTAGCACAAAAAATAAGCTCTATTTTAGAAATTCCAACAATCGGCATAGGTTCAGGTAAATACTGCGATGGACAAGTTTTAGTTTATCATGATCTTTTAGGTTTAAATAAAGATTTTAAAGCAAAATTTGTAAAGCATTTTGATAAAATTGACCCTCAAGTAGGAGTTGAAAAATATAGAGATGAAGTTAAAAGCGGTATTTTTCCTTCCGAAGAGCACAGCTTTGATTATTTAGATGATGAATTATTAGATAAATTATACTAAGGATACAAATATGGAAGTCATTACTTCTATCAAAGAAGCAAAACAAATTGTAAAAAATTGGAAATCACATAACCTTAGCATAGGCTATGTTCCAACCATGGGCTTTTTACACGATGGGCATTTAAGTTTAGTCAAAAATGCCAAAACACAAGATAAAGTCATAGTAAGTATCTTTGTAAATCCTATGCAATTTGGCCCTAATGAAGATTTTTCTAGTTATCCAAGAGATTTAGAACGCGACATTAAAATGTGTCAAGATAATGGCGTTGATATGGTTTTTATCCCCGATGCAGCTCAAATGTATCTTAAGAATTTTAGCACCTATGTGGATATGAACACGATCACGGATAAGCTTTGTGGAGCTAAAAGACTGGGGCATTTTAGAGGCGTTTGCACAGTTTTGGCTAAATTTTTTAATATCCTAAACCCTGATATAGTCTATATGGGGCAAAAAGACGCGCAGCAATGCGTAGTCGTTAGACATATGGTTGATGATTTAAATTTTGATTTAAAAATTCAAATTTGTCCTATCATTAGAGAAGAAGATGGCTTAGCTAAAAGCTCTAGAAATGTATATCTTAGCGAAGAAGAAAGAAAAGCGTCACTAGCTATATCTCAAAGCATTTTTTTAGCTGAAAAATTAGTCCAAGAAGGAGAAAAAGATACTTCCAAAATTATCCAAGCTATGAAAGATATTTTAGAAAAAGAAAAATTAATCAAAATCGATTATATAGAATTAGTTGATTTTAACACTATGGAAAATATTAAAAATATCGCCGATAATGTTTTAGGAGCAGTGGCTGCTTTTGTTGGAAAAACAAGACTCATTGATAATTTTTTAGTACAAGGATTAAAATGAACATTACTTTACTCAAATCAAAAATACACCGTGCAAACGTAACAGAAGCTAGGCTTGATTATGTAGGAAGTATAAGTATAGATGAAAAATTATTGCAAGCGAGTGGAATTTTAGAATACGAAAAAGTCCAAGTAGTCAATGTCAATAATGGCGCTAGATTTGAAACCTACACCATCGCTACACAAGAAGAAGGGGTTGTATGCTTAAATGGCGCTGCGGCTCGTCTTGCTGAAGTAGGAGATAAAGTGATCATTATGTCTTATGCTGATTTTAACGAAGAAGAAGCAAAAACATTTAAACCAAAAGTTGTCTTTGTAGATGAAAATAACACTGCTACAAAAATAACAAATTATGAAAAACACGGAGCTATTTTCTAATATCTAACTATTTTTGTAATTTTTTCTATCTTAGATAAATGAATTTATCTAAGATAAATATTTAAATTTCAATCTTATCTAGCAAGAACTTTTCTTAATGCTAAACTTGCTAAAGCTAAACCAAAAGATGCAGTCACACCCATGAAAGATCCAAGATCTTTACAATGCGCTTCCTCATCTGAAAAAACCACATCAAAATTTCCTTTAAAACCTGATTTTCTAAGCTCGTAACGAAATTTTTTTGCTAAAGCATCTCCGTGGGTTTTAAATATACTTGTAGTTTTTATACGCGTAGGATCAAGCTTTCTAGCCCCACCTGTAGAAGAGATAAAAATTTGACGCTTAAAATCGATCAAATTGGCAAGTGCTACTTTTGCAGGGATATCATCAATTGCATCGATGATTAAATCAAATTCACTTAAATCAAAATTTGCTAAAAATTCATTGTCTATTTTACTTACTATACCCTTAACATTGTAAATTCTAGCAAAAACCTTAGCTTTTTCTTCGCCTAAATTTTCACTATGAATTTGGCGGTTTTGATTGGTGATTTCAAATTTATCCGCATCGATTAAAGTAAGATTTTGAAAACCGCTACGATAAAGCGCATCAACGCAAATTCCACCCACTCCACCAAGTCCGCAAACCAAAACTTTTGTTTGTGAAATTTTTTGAAATTTTTCTTCTCCAACTAGCCATTTTATACGTGTAAATCTATCATTCATCATTTGCCTTTAACCATTTTTTAACTTTTTTCATTCTTTCATAAGCTGTAAGATCCAGCATTATAGGTGTTATTGTAGCGTAGCCTTTTTTAAGTAAGGCAATATCGCTATTTTTCTCATCTTCAAAGTCTAAATTCGCCGCTGCAAGCCAATAGTACTCTACTCCTCTCGGATTGACATTTGAATGGGCTTCAAAATTATAAACCCTTTTGCCTGCTTTACAAATTTTAATGCCTTTGATTTTTGATTTTGCAGGAAAATTGATATTTAAAAATTCTTTTTTTCCTAAAGGAAAGCCTTTATCAAAGATATTTTGAACGATTTTTTTAGTAACTTTTAAAGCATTTTTAAAATCAAGCTCTTTTTCACTTTTCTTATAAAATTGAGAAAGAGCGATAGCAGGAATTCCTTGTAAAACCGCCTCCATAGCTCCTGCGCAAGTTCCTGAGTAGGTAATATCCTCGCCTACATTAGCACCTTTATTAATCCCACTTATTACAAGATCAGGCAAACGCTTTTTGTATAAAGCATGCAAAGCAAGATAAACACAATCTGCTGGAGTGCCATCATCAAGTTTGTAAAATCTTTTTCCCACTTTAACAAAACGCAAAGGTTTGGTTAGGGTTATAGAGTGCGAACAAGCTGATTTTTCACTAGCAGGAGCTACTATGGTGATCTTGGCTTTAAATTCTTTTGTTAACATCTTAATGAGTTTTTTAAGTCCTTCGCTTTCATAACCATCATCATTAGTGATAAGAATTTCTTTCATTGTCTTCCTTGCAAAAGATAAAAATCTGGATTTTAACATATTTTTTTAAAGCTTCATAGTATAAAATTTTAATTTTTAAATTATATAAATTTCGTATTATTTTTAATTATTTTTTTATTTTATATCGATTAACATTATTTAAACTATAAAAATATAAAGTTAGTAAGGATGGTTTAAATATGTTTGATTTTTTCAAACCTAAGGCAAAAGCTATTAAATTTCCTCTTTAGGAAATTTTACCTAGATATTACAAAATGAGAACTTGGAGTTTAAGTGGGGTTTTTATAGGATATATGGGATATTATCTTGTGCGAAATAATATCACTCTTTCAACTCCATTTATACAAAATCAACTTAATCTCAGTAAATCAGACATCGGAACAATCACAGGCTCAATGCTTATAGCTTACGGGATTAGCAAGGGTGCAATGAGCGTTATAAGCGATAAAGCTGATCCTAAAAAATACATGGCTTTAGGTCTTATTTTATGTGCTCTTGTAAATGTTTTACTTGGTTTTTCAAATTCTTTTACGCTTATGTAGGTTTTGTTATCGCGCTTGGGGTTTTTCAAGGTATGGGGGTAGGTCCTTCTTTTATCACTCTTGCAAACTGGTATCCTAAAAAAGAGCGGGGAATTTACACGGCCGTTTGGAATATCTCACATAATATAGGAGGCGGGATAGTTGCTCCTATAGTTTCGCTTTCAGGTTTTGCTTTGGCAGCATTATTGGGTGTGAGTATGGCAAATTTTAACGAAACATATTGGCACATGAATCATGTTTATGTTCCTGCTGCTTGTGCAGTTATCATTAGTCTTTATGTGCTTTATGCAGTTAAAGGAAGTCCTAAAAATGAAGGTTTGGTTGATATTACTGAAATCAATGAAATGCGAGGGATTAAAACAGAAGAAATCAAAGCTATAGAAACTCCAAATTTAAACAGTTTTGAAATTTTTTATCATTATGTACTTAAAAACAAAAATGCTTAGTATGTGGCTTGGATGGATACTTTTGTTTATATGGTGCGTTTTGGGCTTATTTCTTGGCTTCCTATTTACTTGCTAGAAACAAAAGGCTTTAATAAAGAACAAATGGGTATTGCCTTTTGGCTTTTTGAATGGGCTGCTATACCTTCTACTTTACTTGCAGGATATATTTCAGATAAAATTTTTAAAGGCTATAGAATGCCTCCTGCTATAGGCGCCATGGTGATTATTTTCTTTATGATTATTGAATATTTTACTTCAAATAATCTTTATATGGTTATTTTCTTTGCAGCTATGGCGGGGTGTTTAGTCTATATACCACAATTTTTAGCAAGTGTGCAAACTATGGAAGTCGTTCCTGCTTTTGCAGTAGGATCTTGTGTAGGACTTCGTGGCTTTATGAGTTATGTAGTTGGCGCTTCACTTGGAACAAAAGCATAGGTTGGGCTGTGGATTACTATGGTAGTTGGAATGCTGGTCTTATCATGCTCCTTAGTGCTTGTATTCTTTGTATACTTTGTTCTACTTTATGTTATTTTAGCGCTAAAAAGAAGCATCAATAACAATTTTAACTTTTGCTTGCAAAAATACCAAGCAAAAGTTAGATTTTAATAATATTTTTGTTACATTATAACTATTTATTAACATATAATTTCTAAAATCTTACCTTCAATCAATAAAAATTTATCATAAAAGGAAATACTATGAAAAAAATTATTACTTTATTTGGTGCATGTGCCTTAGCTTTTAGTATGGCAAATGCAGATGTAGACCTTTACGGACCAGGTGGCCCACACACGGCCTTAAAAGATATAGCAAACAAATATAGCGAAAAAACAGGCGTTAAAGTAAATGTAAATTTTGGCCCTCAAGCGACTTGGTTTGAAAAGGCTAAAAAAGATGCAGATATTTTATTTGGCGCTTCAGATCAATCGGCTTTAGCTATAGCGAGTGATTTTGGAAAAGATTTTAATGTGAGTAAAATCAAGCCTTTATATTTTAGAGAAGCCATCATACTTACTCAAAAAGATAATCCTTTAAAAATCAAAGGTTTAAAAGATTTGGCTAATAAAAAAGTAAGAATCGTTGTGCCTGAAGGTGCTGGAAAGAGCAATACTTCTGGAACTGGAGTTTGGGAAGATATGATAGGTAGAACTCAAGATATAAAAACCATACAAAATTTTAGAAACAATATCGTGGCCTTTGTTCCAAATAGTGGAAGTGCAAGAAAGCTTTTCGCACAAGATCAAGCCGATGCTTGGATCACTTGGATTGACTGGTCAAAAAGCAATCCTGACATAGGAACTGCCGTAGCTATAGAAAAAGATTTGGTTGTTTATAGAACTTTTAATGTGGTAGCTAAAGAAGGTGCGAGCAAAGAAACACAAGATTTTATTGCTTATTTAAGTTCTAAGGAAGCTAAAGAAATTTTTAAAAAATACGGCTGGAGAGAATAAACCTTCATACACGCTTTTTAGCGTGTATTCTTGCATAACTTCTTTTAATTAAGCCAAAATAAGATAAAATATTTAAAATATTTTATCGGAAAATGTGAATGATTTTTGAAAAACAAGAGTATCAAGTTAAGTGCATAGATAATATTATCACGCTTTTAAAAGATTTTGATTTTAAAAGACAGGATAATTTAAAAGAATGTTTGAAAGAATTTTATAACAACACCTTTTTACCAGTGCAAAATATAAGTGATAAATTAAATTTAGATATTTTAATGGAAACGGGCACAGGTAAGACTTTTACTTATTTAAATTTGATATTTGAACTTCATAGGCAATTTAAGCAAAATAAATTCATTATTTTTGTTCCAAGAAAAGCAATTTTAGAAAGCGTAAAACAAAATATAGAACTCACAAAAATTTATTTTTATTCAGAATATCAAAAATATTTAAAAGTCTATTACTACTCAGATGGTAAGAGTCAGAGTGCTATTATTAATCACTACATTAACAATAAAGATGAGCTTTCGGTATTGGTTTTAACCAATAGTGCTATTGATAAAAAAACCAATTTGCTTAATCAACAAAATGAAAGTTTATTTAAAAGTTTATCTGAATTCAAAAGCGTTTTTGAAAATATCATAGATTTAAAACCTATTAGTATTATTGATGAGCCCCATTTGCTTAAAGGAAAGGCTTTTAATGAATATTTTTCAAAAATAAATTCACTTTATTTTCGCTTTGGAGCAACTTTTCCAAAAGAAAAAGATTATGAGCTTAGTAATATGATTTATTGTCTTGACTCCATATCTGCTTTTAAAGAATATCTTGTAAAACAAGTCAAAGTACATACTTTAGGAGTAAATACAAACAATATTTTTCTTAAAGAGTATAAAAATAAAAAAGCAATTTTTACCTATACTTTAAATGGCATAGAAAGAGAAGAAACAATAAAGTTACAAGATAGTTTTTCTCTTTTAAATAATGCCATTTTAACGCAAGTAAAGGATAATAAAGCTTATTTTAATGATGAAACTATTATCGAGAAAAAAGAAAGTTATGTTTTAAACAATGATGAAATTAAAGAACTTTTAAAAAAAGCGATTGACTTGCATTTTGAAAAGGAAGAAAAACTTTTTAAAAAAGGTATCAAAGCTTTAAGTTTGTTTTTTATCCCGAACATCACAGATTTTAGGGGCGAAAGTCCTTTTATTAAAAATACTTTTGAAGAACTTTACAAAGAAAAACGCAAGGAAATTTTAAAGCTAAATTTAGATGTTCGATACAAAGAATATTTAGAAAAAGACTTTGATGAAGCGGGAAATTTAAGAGTTCATCAAGGCTATTTTAGTGGTGATAAAGGAAGTCCTGATGAAAAAGAAGCTAATGGAGTAAAGCTTATTTTAGAAGAAAAAGAAAAATTACTTTCTTTTGATACTTCTTTGCGTTTTATTTTCAGCGTTTGGGCTTTGCAAGAAGGCTGGGATAATCCAAATATTTTTACTTTAACCAAACTTTCAAATTCTTCTTCTCAAATTAGCATTCATCAACAAGTGGGGCGTGGTTTAAGACTTTGTGTTAATAATAAAGGCAAGAGAATTACGCATAATTATTTAGATTTTGATGACAATCAATTTTATGATATTAATTATCTTGATATTTTAGTGAGTGCAAGAGAAGTTCATTATATAGAAAATTTACAAAAAGAAGTTTTAGATTCTAGCTTTAGATTTGATAGCCAAACACTAGAAAAAAACTTTCTTGAGAATTTATTAAATGTAGATTTAGCTAATGATTTAATTTATCTTTTAAAAAAATCAAAATTAATTTCTTACAATAAAGAACAAAGTAATTATAAAATCTTATCTCCTATATATGAAAGTATAAAGGATAATGAAGAGTTTAAAGAACTTTTAGGCGATAAATTTGATAAATTCTTAAATATATTTAAAGAAAATTCAAACAACACTCATGAGCAAATCATCAATGCTAAAAATCAAGATAATAAGGTCAAAATAAGAACGCATTTAGCCAAAGATTTTAAAGAGCTTTGGGAAAAAATTAATAAAAAAGCACAAATAATTTATCAAAACATAAACGAACAAAATATTATAGATGAAGTTATACTAGCTTTTAATGCTTTAAATATAGAAAAAGAACGCGTGTATTATGAAAGAAAACTTTTTGACGCTAAGCAAAATTCTATCATCACTGAAGAAATTAAAACCTTGGAAGAAATTGATTATAAAAAAAGCCTTTACCAAGAAATACAAAATTTGCTTTTAAATTTCAGTAAAGATGAAAAATTTCCTTTAGTATTTTTGCTAAAAATTTATGAAAAACTTGATAAAACTAAATTTGAAAACTCTCCAAAAAAAGCTTTTAATAGCCTAAAAAACATCATCAAAGATAAAATTCATCATAGTTTATTACACTCTATAAATTATAAATTTTCTCTTCATACTTTTTCAAATTCTTATGAAAATTTGATAGAAAATGGTGAATTTAAAGAAAGTATCGCTATGCAAAAATTAGGGCGTTACAAAGATGATGAAGAACCGGCTAAAAATTATCTTTATGAAAGTGTGATTTATGATTCAAATATAGAAAAAGAAATCATCAAAGAAAATCATGAAATTATCGAAACTAAAACGATAAAAGTTTTTGCCAAATTACCAAAACTTAGCATCCCTACACCTTATAAAAACTATGAACCTGATTTTGCTTATTTTTTAGAAGATCAAAAGGGTAAAAAAATCTTTTTTGTATGCGAAAGTAAAGGCTATGATAAAGAAAGTGATATCGCATTAAATGAAAGAAAAAAGATAGATTATGCTAGAGTGTTTTTTCAAAAATTAGATGAGAATTTAAAAAATGAAAATATAAAAATTATTTTTAACACAAGGATAAATAAACAAAAATTAATTCATTGTATCAATGAAGTTTTAAAGGAAAATAATGCTTGATATAAATAAAATCAAAAAAGAAAATTTAATCAATACAAAAGAAAATAAAAATGAACTTTTAGAGTATTTAAAGCTAAATTTCCCACAAACCATAAAAGATGGACAAGTCGATTTAAAGGCTATTGCTATGCTTTTAGGCTTAAATAATAAAGAAATTAGAGGTTATGAGTTAAGTTTCACAGGCAAAGCTTTAGCAAATGCTCTTTACGATACTCCAAATACTAAAGAATTAAAATTTCATAAGAGTTTAAGCAAAAACTTTGAAACTACTAAAAATGCTATCATAAAAGGGGATAATCTTCATGCCTTAAAACTTTTAAAATCCGCTTACTATGAAAAAATAAAAATGATTTATATCGATCCGCCTTACAATACTAAAAATGATAAATTTATTTATAATGATGATTTTGTAAAAGAGCATAAAAAACTTTTAATAGAAGTTGGACTTTTAGAAATCACAGAAGAAGGTGAAGAAATCGGAAGTGAAATTTTAAATTTCTTTATCAATGCTAAAGGCGACAGAAGTCATAGTACATGGCTTGGCTTTATGCTACCACGCCTTAAACTTGCTAGAGATTTACTAAGAGAAGATGGAGTGATATTTATAAGCATTGATGATAATGAACAAGCAAATTTAAAGATTCTTTGTGATGAGATTTTTGGGAAAGAGAATTTTATTTCATGTTTTATTTGGCAAAAAAAATCAGGTGGAGGACAGGCAAAATATTTTTACGAAGGACATGAGTATATGCTTATATATACAAAAGATAAAACAAATTTAAATGGACTTTTTAAATTTAAAGAAAAACCAGAAATTAACAATGATTTGATAAGAAAAGTCCACGGTAAATATACCAATAATGAATCCATTAAAAAAATTTTAAATTTATATCCAAAAGACACTGTCGATCACAGAAATTTAATGTTTGAAGAATTAGATATTTTTTTAAAAGAAAATATGATTAGTGAGAAAAAATATAATGATATAAAATCAAAAATTGACAGCGGCGAGTATTTTTTACAACAATATAAAGATACAAAATTTCATCTCATTTGCTCTTATCAAGATGATAATTTATCAAAAATGTATTCCATATTTAGTGGGCATTGGACTTCAGATGGAAATGAAGAAATAGAAAGCATATTTAATGGCAAATTGGTTTTTGAAAATCCAAAACCAACCACATTAATAAAGGAAATATTTTTTGCAAATACAAATCAAAATGATATTATCCTAGACTTCTTTGCAGGTAGTGGCACGACAGCACAAGCGGTAATGGAACTCAACGCAGAAGATAATGGAAATCGTAAATTTATTCTAGTGCAACTTGATGAAAAAATCGATGAGAATAAAAGCAAAGTGGCTTATGATTTTTGTAAAAATGAACTAGGAAGCGAAAACCCAGTTATTAGCGATATAACCATTGAAAGAGTTAAAAGAGCGGGTGAGAAAATTTTAAAAGAAAATAGGGATAAAAATTTAGATTTAGGCTTTAAAGTATTTTCTCTTGTAGAAAAACCAGAACTAACAAAAGATGAATTAAACACTTTAAATTTAAAATATCATGAAAATTTAAGCCCTTATGAGAAAGCTTTAAATTTAGCCTTGCTAAATGGTAAGACTTTAGACAAAGACTTAAAAATGATTTTAAAAGATAAACTTTATGAGTGCGAAGATTGTTTTTATATAGTAAATTGCGATGATGAAGTTTTAGATTTTTTAAGAAAAACACAAAATGAAAATGTGTATATTAATGGATATGATGATATAAATTTAGAAGATTATTTAAATCTTGAAAGCTTTTTAAAAGAACGCTTGAAAATGGTGTATTAAGATGGGCCAAGAAATTATTAAATTTATTAAGCAAAAAGATTATGAAAAAATTACTTTCTTAGATGAAGGATCATTTGGTAAGGTTTTATTGATTAGAGATGTTTTTATTGATGAGCTTTTTGTTGTAAAAAAATATGATCCAGATGATATACTAGATGAAAATAATAAGAAAAGATTTTATAAAAATTTTTTAGATGAGATAAAAATTTTATACAAGTTAAATCATAAAAATATTGTTAGAATTTTTAATTATTATCCTTATGAAAATATTTATACAGCTTATATTATAATGGAGTATATACAAGGGAAAAATATTAAAGAGTATTTTGATGATGAAAATAACTTGGAGAATTTAAATTCTATTTTTATACAACTAATTGAGGTCTTTGCCTATATAGAAGAAAAAGGCATTATACATAGGGATATAAGAGAAAAGAATATTCTTATAGATGCTGACGGGGTAGTTAAAGTTATTGATTTTGGTTTGGGAAAGGTTTTTGATATAAGTAAAAACGAAGATACCCTAAATTCAATTATAAATAGAAATGATGTTGATACTTTACCAGAAGAGTATTTTCAAAAGGAATATACAATTCAAACTGATATTTATTATTTAGGTGATTTGGTTTATAGACTTATTAATAACTTAGCAGAAAATAAACATAATTTTGAATATTTTAATATTTTAAATAAAATGATTAAAAAAGAAAAAAAATTTCGTTACCAAAGTTTTGCAGATATAAAGAGAGAGTTAAACAAAGAAAATTTTGTTAATTTAAAAATTAGCCAAGAAGATAAAGCGATTTATAATATTTTTTCAAATTATATTATTGGTTATATTGATTGTTTTATAGGAGAGCCTGTATTAAATGCTAATATAAATGAAATTCTAGGAGAAATTGATAAGGTTATTCAAAGAAATTCTTTTAATGAGTATATTGAAAACAATTCTAAACTTATAAACATAATCATTAAAAATAATTTTCATACACAGCAATATCCTAGTTCTATCAAATGTGAAGAGTTGGATAAATTTTATAAGTGGTTTAAAGCGTTAAATGGCAAAATGCAAAAACTTGTTTTAGATAATCTTGAAGAAAAAATATCTCAAATTCCTTTTATATCAAAAAACGATGATTTTGCCTTGCCTTTTTAATTATATAAACTAAGCAAGTATAAATTTATCAAATAATGAAGTTAAGATAATATGAAATTAAAACTATTAAAATATTAAAAAATCGGTTGTGATATTTCCTTAAGAAATAAGAAAGAGTAAAAATGAAAACCTTTTTAGTTTGTGCTTTAGAGCCTTCAGCAAATTTGCATTTAAAAGAAATTTTAAAAGCTTATAAAAATGAATATAAAGAATTTGATTTAGTAGGAATTTATGATGAGAGTTTATGTAAAGAATTTGATTTAAATTCTAAACCACTTTATAGCTCACATGAGTTTAGTGCTATGGGTTTTATAGAAGTTTTACCTTTGATTTTTAAAGCAAAAGAAGCTATAAAAAAACTTGTAAATTTAAGTTTTACTCAAAAAATAAATGGGATTTTATGTATAGATTCGCCCGCTTTTAACATACCTTTTGCTAAGGCTTTAAAAAAAGCAGGCAGTAAAATTCCACGCATTTATTATATCTTGCCTCAAGTTTGGGCGTGGAAAAAAGGTCGCATACCTATCATAGAAAGTCATTTTGATATTTTAGCTTCTATTTTGCCCTTTGATAATCAGTTTTTTAACAAAAGCACCTATATAGGCCATCCGCTTTTAGATGAAATAAAAGAATTTAAAAATCAAGAAGACATTAATCATACATTTTCAAAAAAAGATGATGAAAAAACTATAGCCTTTTTACCAGGTTCAAGGCGTAGTGAAATTAAGCGTTTAATGCCTATTTTTAAAGAACTTTCTCAAAAATTTAAGGGTGAAAAAATTCTTTGCGTTCCCTCGTTTAATCT
Source organism: Campylobacter sp. BCW_6468 (assembly GCF_001762865.1). Lineage (NCBI taxonomy): Bacteria > Pseudomonadati > Campylobacterota > Epsilonproteobacteria > Campylobacterales > Campylobacteraceae > Campylobacter > Campylobacter sp. BCW_6468. The sequence goes on along the minus strand of NZ_MJXQ01000042.1, from coordinate 22,595 downwards.
TGAAAAATTAGAAATTTATGGTGATATTAGCGAATTTAAGATAGAAAGTAACACTCCAAAAGTGCTTAAAAAAGCTGATTTTGCCTTTATTTGTAGTGGAACAGCTACTTTAGAAGCAGCTTTAGTGGGAACTCCTTTTGTTCTTGCTTATAAGGCAAAGGCTATCGATATTTTTATCGCAAAACTTTTTGTAAAATTAAAACATATAGGACTTGCAAATATTTTTTGTGATTTCGCTGGAAAAGAAGCTTTAAATCCTGAATTTTTACAAGATAAAGTCAATGTTTTAAATTTATATGAAGCTTACAATAAATATGATTATAAGGCATTTTTTGCTAAAGTTGATTTTTTAAAAGAATATTTACAATTTGGAAGTGCTAAAAATTTAGCAAAAATCCTAAACGAAATATAAAAGGATAAATCATGCAAAAAGAACCAATGAGTCAATTTGGCTATGATAAGTTAGCCGCAGAATTAAAAGATTTAAAAGACAATCAACGCCCTGCCGTTGTAATAGAAATCGATACAGCAAGAAGTCATGGGGATTTGAAAGAAAATGCTGAATACCATGCTGCAAGAGAAAAGCAAGCTTTGATAGAAAGTCGTATTGCAGAGCTTAGTGACTTGCTAGCAAGAGCTCAAGTGATCGATCCTTCAAGCTATGAGCACGATAGTGTGAAATTTGGTTCAAGTGTTGTGATCATGGATTTGGATACAGAAAAAGAAAGCAAATATACTCTAGTAGGAATTTGCGAAGGAAATTTAGATAAGGGTTATATTTCCATCGCATCTCCAATAGCAAAAGCTATGCTTGGAAAAAAAGAAGGAGATGATTTTAAAGTGCGTTTGCCAAAAGGTGAAAGTGAATTTGAAATCCTTTCTATAAATTATGAGCCTTTGAAATTTTAAGGATAAAAAATTTTACTACAAAATGGAGCGATTTTAATCGCAGATGCTCATGAAAATGAACAAAGAAAGGGATTTTGGGAATTTTTACAAGCCTTAAAAAAAGGTAAAATTTCCACCCCTCAACTCATACTTATGGGTGATATTTTCGATTTGCTTATAGGCGAAATCTCTGCTACACATGAATTTGCTAAACCTTACATAGAACTTTTAGAAGAATTGGCCTTAAAAATTGAAATTATCTACTTAGAAGGCAATCATGATTTTAATCTTTCTTGTTTTTTTAAAAGGGTAAAAATTTTTAACTTACAAGAGCAGCCCATAAAGCTTAATTTGCATACAAGTAAAGGTAATAATCTTGTTTTAAATAATGCTTTTATAAAATTAGCTCACGGAGATATTTTTTTACCACCTCTTTTACAATTTACTCTGAAAACATTAAGAAATCATTATTTGCTTGTATTTTTGAATTTTTTAAATATTATTACTCGTAATTTTATTTCAAATAAAATTCTTCAAAATCAAAACAAAAAAAACCTTTTTTATCAAATAAAAGATTTTGAAAATTTAGCGAAAAAAAGATATGAAAAATATGAAAATTTAGGATTTTGGGTATGTGAAGGACACTATCATCAAAATCATCAAATCAACAAAGAAAACATTAAATATCTTAACTTAGCTAGTTTTGCATATAAGAGAAGTTTTTTTGTAGTAGAATATCAGCAAGAAATCAAATTTCGAGAACAGAAATTGAGGGGTCAAAATGTTTGATGAAAATATCGTGAAAACGGGTTCAAATGAAATGGAGCTTGTCGATTTCCGTATCTTTAAGCAAGGGCACGATAAAGTCTATGAAGGAATTTATGGTGTAAATGTTTCTAAGGTAAGGGAGATTATAAAAATCCCAAGCCTTACAGAACTTCCAGGTGTACCTGATTACATCGAAGGTATCTTTGATCTTCGTGGAGTGGTTATACCTGTAGTCAATCTTGCCAAATGGATGCAAATCACTGAGCCAGAAAGCACTATGCTAAAACCTAGAGTTATTATTACTGAATTTAGCAATATTCTTATTGGTTTTATAGTTCACGAAGCAAAAAGAATTCGTAGAATAAACTGGAAAGATATAGAACCAGCAACTTTTTCTACAGGATCAGGTGCTTTAGATAAAGGTAAAATTACAGGTGTAACACGCATTGAAAATGATGAAGTGTTGCTAATTTTAGATCTTGAAAGTGTTGTTGAAGATTTAGGAATTTACGCTCCAAAAACAGATATAGATTTTGGAAAAATAGAAAAATTTACTGGAACAGCACTTATACTTGATGACAGCATGACTGCTAGAAAACGCGTCAAAGAAATGATGCAACAGATGGGCTTTCAAGTTGTTGAAGCTAAGGACGGCGTAGAGGGCATAAACAAATTAGAAGAATTAAGCCAAATTTATGGTGAAAGTTTAAACGATACTTTAAAAATTATAGTAAGCGATGTCGAAATGCCACAAATGGATGGTTTCCACTTTGCTGCACGCATTAAAGAAGATCCAAGATTTAAAGATATTCCTATAGTCTTTAACTCATCTTTATCAAATGAATTTATGAATGAGAAAGGTGTTCAAGAAGCTGGTGGAGAAGGCTATCTTGTCAAATTTAACGCTAGCGATTTCTTCAATGAAATTGCAAAGGTTATTAAAAAACATCAATCTCAAGAACAGGGGTAAAATATGGAAGATATGCAAGAAATACTTGAAGACTTTTTGGTTGAAGCTTTTGAGCTTGTTGAGCAAATCGACCATGATTTAGTAGAGCTTGAATCAAATCCAGAAGATTTAGAATTATTAAATAGAATTTTCCGTGTTGCACATACGGTTAAAGGATCATCAAGCTTCTTAAATTTTGATGTTTTAACAAAGTTAACTCACCACATGGAGGATGTTTTAAACAAAGCAAGACATGGCGAGTTAAAAATAACTCCAGATATCATGGATGTGGTTTTAGAGTCTATTGATAGAATGAAAACTTTACTTAATTCCATTCGTGATAATGGCAACGATACTGCTATTGGTATGGATATAGAACCAATTTGCGCAAGATTAACAGCTATTTCAGAGGGAGAGTCTCCTGTTGTGGCAACAGATTCAAATGAAAAATCTACTCCACAAGCAGAACTAGAAGCACCAAAACAAGAAATAGCTACTCCAGAACCTGAAGTAGATGTTAATCAATTAAGTGATTCTGAAGTTGAAGCTGAAATAGAAAGACTTTTAAAAGTTAGAAAAGCTGAAGATCAAGCTCGTCGCGCACAAAAGAAACAAACAACAAATGCGGCACCTAAACCGACTAACAATGCAGCAAATAAACCTACGGAAAGTGGAGAGAAAAAAGTTCCTGCTTCAGGTAGTAATGCTAGCAGTATGGATCAAACCATACGCGTGGAGGTAAAAAGATTAGATCACTTAATGAATCTAATTGGGGAGCTTGTTTTAGGCAAAAACCGTTTGCTTAAAATTTACGATGATGTTGAAGAGCGTTATGAAGGAGAAAAATTCCTTGAAGAACTTAATCAGGTTGTAAGTCAATTAAGTATTATTACAACTGATGTTCAGCTTGCTGTGATGAAAACAAGAATGCAACCTATAGCAAAAGTTTTCAATAAATTCCCAAGAGTTGTTCGTGATTTAAGTCGTGAATTAGGAAAGCAAATAGAACTTGAAATTACAGGTGAAGAAACTGAACTTGATAAATCTATCGTAGAGGAAATTGGCGATCCTATCATGCATATGATTAGAAATTCATGTGATCATGGTGTTGAGGATCCAGCAACTCGTGCAGCGAATGGAAAACCTGAAAAAGGTATAGTCCAACTTAAAGCTTATAATGAGGGCAATCACATCGTTGTAGAAATTACAGATGACGGTAAAGGACTTGATCCAAATGGCTTAAAAGCAAAAGCTATAGAGAAAAATTTGATTACCGAAAGAGAAGCAGATCAAATGACAGACAAAGAAGCTTTTGCTTTGATTTTCAAGCCTGGTTTTTCAACTGCGGCTAAAGTAACAAATGTTTCAGGTCGTGGCGTAGGAATGGATGTTGTTAAAACCAACATCGAAAAACTTAATGGGGTAATTGAAATTGATAGTGAGTTGGGTAAAGGAAGTTCATTTAAACTTAAAATTCCTCTTACCTTGGCAATCATTCAATCTTTACTTGTAGGAACTCAAGAGGAATTCTATGCAATTCCACTTGCAAGCGTTCTTGAAACAGTTAGAGTGCCAATCGATGATATCTATACTATCGAAGGTAAAAATGTATTACGCTTAAGAGATGAAGTGCTTTCTCTTGTGAGACTTTCAGATGTATTTGGAGTTAAACAAGTCCTTGAAAGCGGTGATCAAACTTATGTCGTTGTTATAGGGGTAGCAGAAAGCAAGCTTGGTATTATAGTAGATACTCTTGTAGGACAAGAAGAAATAGTTATTAAATCCATGGGTGATTATTTACAAAATATCCAAGGTATAGCAGGAGCTACAATCCGTGGTGATGGTAGGGTGACATTAATCATTGATGTAGGCGCTATGATGGATATGGCCAAAGAAATTAAAGTTGATATTAAAGCGCAATTAGAATCAAGTGCGAAAAAACCTAAAGAACAACCAAGTGATTATAAAGTCTTAATTGTAGATGATTCTAAAATGGATAGAACTTTAATGCAAAAAGCTTTAGAACCGCTAGGAGTTAGTTTAATCGAAGCAACAAATGGTGTTGAAGCATTGAATATTATAAAATCTGGCGAACATGATATTGATGCAATGCTTATAGATATCGAAATGCCAAGAATGGATGGATACACCTTAGCTGGTGAAATTAGAAAGTATTCTAAATATCGCAACTTACCATTGATAGCAGTTACTTCAAGAACAAGTAAAACTGACCGTTTAAGAGGTGTTGAAGTGGGTATGACTGAATATATCACTAAACCTTATTCTCCAGAATACTTGGAAAATGTGGTTAGAAAAAATTTGAAACTAGGATAAGAATATGAGTAATGAAAAATTAGAGCAAATTTTGCAAAAACAGCAAACTCAGATGGCTGGTCCTGATGTCGATCAAAGAGAAGATGATATCATCCAACTTGTTGGCTTTGTAGTTGGAGATGAGGAATATGCGATTCCAATTCTTAATATACAAGAAATCATCAAACCTATAGAATATACTAGAGTTCCTAGTGTACCTGATTATGTTCTAGGGGTTTTTAATATGCGTGGTAATGTTATGCCGCTCATTGATCTAGCTCAACGCTTTCATTTAGGAAGTTCTAAAATGACACCTCAAACAAGATATATTGTTTTAAGAGGTGAGACAAATGGAACTGGAGTTGGAGGAAATGCTGGTTTTGTTATAGATAGATTAACTGAAGCAATTAAAATTCACAGAAACAGAATCGATCCACCACCTGAAACTTTAGTTAAAGACAAAGGTATGATTTATGGTATAGGAAAAAGAGATGAAAATATCTTAACTATACTCAAAGTAGAAGCTTTGCTTAAGCGCGAATTTTAATGATTAAACTTTGTGTTTTTGACTTTGATGCTACTTTAATGGATGGTGAAACCATTGATATTTTAGCTACAGCGCATGGCAAGGGTAATCAAACAAGCGAAATTACCCGCCATGCTATGACTGGAGAACTTGATTTTTTCGAAAGTCTTCAAAAACGAGTAAGCTTTTTAAAAGGTATGTCTTATAAAAAAGTTTTAGAATTAAGTAGCACACTTCCACTAATGCGTGGAGCACATGAACTTATCCAATATTTAAAATCTAAAAATATACAAATTGTTATTTTTAGCGGTGGTTTTCATGAAGGCATAAATCCTGCTATGCAAAAACTTGGAATTAACCTCGGTTTTGCAAATTATCTGCATCATAAAAATGACATTTTAACAGGGCTAGTTGGTGGGGAAATGATGTTTTCAAATTCAAAAGGCTTAATGCTACAACGATTAAAAAGCTTTTTAAATTTGAAAACAGATGAAGTGATGTGTGTTGGCGATGGGGCAAATGATTTGGCAATGTTTAACGAAAGTGGATTAAAGATTGCATTTTGTGCTAAAGAAATTTTACGTTCTCAAGCTGATATTTGCATAGATATAAAAGACTTAAAAGAAATAATAAAGGTAATATAATGAAAAATTTTTCTCTTTGGTGTGATTTTATAGAAAATAGTTTTTTAGATAATGAATTTTTAAATTTATTATCACATGGAATTAATGGCGCTACTTCAAATCCTGCTATTTTTAAAAATGCTATTTTAAATTCTCCAATTTATAAAGATAAAATTCTTAAATTAAAAGAAAAAAAAACAAAAGATATTTATGAAGAATTAGCAATTTCTGATATTCAAAAAGCAGCTGATAAATTAGCTCCTCTTTTTTATCAAAAAAATGATGGATTTATAAGTATTGAAATAGATCCAAGACTTCATGATAACACGACTCTTAGTTTAGGCGAAGCTAAAAGACTTTACAGTACTATTGGCAAAGAAAATGTAATGATTAAAATACCAGCTACAAAAGCTTCTTATGAAGTAATGTATGAACTTATGAAAAATGGTATTAGCGTCAATGCTACCTTAATTTTTTCTCTTGAACAAAGTCAAAAATGTTTTGAAGCTTTAAATGCAGGTTTAGTCGAATTTAGAAAAAACAATATAGCCTTAAAAGAACAAAACACTAGAACACCACAAGCTGTTATAAGTATTTTTGTAAGTCGTTTTGATAGACTTTTAAATCCTAAGGCTAAGGAGCAAAATCGTATTGGAATTTTAAATGCAAATTTAGCTTATAACAATATCTACTCAAAAAATGAACCTAATATTCGCGCCTTGTTTGCAAGCACCGGAGTTAAAGGAGATGATCTGCCAAAAGACTATTATATCAAAGAACTTCTTTTTGAGAATTCTGTTAATACTGCTCCTCTTGATGCAATAGAGGCATTTAAAAGAAAAATGCATTTTAAAAAACCTTTAATGAATTTTGAAATTTATACAGAACTTAATCAAATCATTTCTCAAAATGAACGAGAAAAAGCTTGCAATGACTTATTAAGTGATGGCCTAGAGCAATTTTGTATTGCTTTTGAAGATATTTTAAAAGCTCTTTAATTAACGTATTTTTATCATTTTATTCTTTGAAAGTTTTAATATTTTTGATGGGATATTTTCGAAAAATTTCTCATCAAGTATTATATCGGCAACACTTCTAGCCCATTCTTCATCAAATTCTTTTCCATGCTTGTTTGCCGAAGATGAATAAAAATAGCCATTTTTACTTAAAAAATTCGCATGTTTACACTCTTTCACAATACGAATGGCCTGATTATTGGGATAAATAAAAGTTGTTTTTTTAGAACGACGTACTAAATTTTTAAAAGATTTTGGAATTCTTGCTAAACTTTTTAACTCGCAAAATTTCGCAGAAGTGATTAAGCAAGGCTGATTTTTATCTCTACCTTTTAAAGCATTAATCTCTTCTAAATTTTTACTTAAAAATCCTACCGTAGTATCTGTTTGAGCTAAATAAATCAAGATTTAAGCCACTCTTGCAAACTCTTTACATCTAGGCAAGATTTACTCTGTATAGCTTTAATCGATTTTGCACCTGCTAAAGCTGATCGTAAATTTGTAAAATAAGGTATTTTAAAACGAATAATATTTTCACGAATTTTTTTCGTATCGCCTTTAAAACTGTGACTATCGCTTGTATTGATAACTAAGTGAATTTCTCCATTTTTCAATTTATCTTCAACATTGGGGCGTCCTTCTGAAATTTTATGTACAAGTTCGCACTCAAAACCACTTTCTAAAATTTCCTTGCAAGTTCCCCCTGTTGCCATAAGCTTAAAGCCAAGCTTTACATATTCTGCAGCGATTTTTTTGGTATATTTTTTATCCTTATCTTTTAAGGAGATAAATACCACGCCTTGCTCTGGAAGATGATTAAACGATGCAATTTGACTTTTCGCATAAGAATTTGCAAAATCCTTGCTTATACCCATAACTTCACCCGTTGAACGCATTTCAGGACCTAATTCTAAATCACTTCCACTAAGTTTTGCAAATGGAAATACTGCTTCTTTCACGCTCATATATTTTGGAGTTTTAGGGCGTAAAATTTTAGTATCAAAATTAACCACTTTAAAAGTATCATAAAATTTTAAAGCTTCTTTTAAATTTCCTTGCCACATCACACGCGTTGCCACTTTTGCTAAAGGAATACCCGTAGCTTTACTAACAAAAGGTATGGTACGACTAGCTCTAGGATTTACCTCTATCATATAAAGCTCATTATTATGTAAAGCAAATTGTATATTTAAAAGTCCTACAACTCCCAAATTTAAAGCAATATCTGCGGTTTTTTGTGCAATAAATTCTTGCATTTTTTCATCGATATTGCAAGGCGGCAAAGAACAAGCACTGTCACCCGAATGAATTCCTGCTTCTTCTATGTGCTCCATAATTCCTGCAACATAAACATCTTTGCCATCACAAATCGCATCAACATCAATTTCTGTAGCATTGTCTAAAAACTGATCGATCAAAACAGGGCTTTTATCGCTTACATCCACAGCTTCTTGCATATAGAGTCTAAGTTCAGCCTCATCATTTACCACGCGCATCGCACGCCCACCTAAAACATAACTTGGTCTTACAAGCACAGGATACCCTATATCACTAGCCTTAAGAACCGCTTCTTCTACGCTTGTTGCAGTAGAATTTTTTGGCTGATTGATACCTAGCTTTGTAATAAATTCGGCAAATTTCTTTCTATCTTCTGCCATATCAATTACTCTTGCGCTAGTACCTATAATCTTAGCTCCAAAAGCACTTAAACGCTTAGCAAATTTCAAAGGAGTTTGTCCACCAAAATGCACAATCACTCCATCAGGTTTTTCACGCTCAATCACCGCTCTTAAATGTTCGAAATCAATAGGCTCGAAATACAAAATATCACTTGTATCATAGTCAGTCGAAACGGTTTCAGGATTACAATTATACATAATAGTTTTAATACCCATATCTTTAAGCGCAAAAGAAGCATGTACGCAAGCATAGTCAAATTCTATACCTTGTCCTATACGGTTTGGCCCCCCACCTATAATCATCACTTTTTTTTCTTTTTTATCCTTAGCATCGTTTTTACTTTGAGTGAGTTCGCTTACATTGATACTTGAATAAAGATAAGGAGTTAAGGCTTCAAATTCACCCGCACAAGTATCCACTTCACTAAATTCTGCGATGATTTTTTGCTTCATTCTTGCATAATAAATATCATTTTGGCTTAATTCTAAATTATCTTTCAAATTTACAAGCAAGGCTATCATTTTATCTGAAAAGCCCATAGTTTTTGCTTTTCTCAAAAGAGCCTTATTGTTTAAAATATCCATATCAATTTGTTCTTCAAAATCTACAATTTCTTTAATCTGTGTTAAAAACCAAGGATCTATTTTACAAAGCTCATAAAGTTCTTCTACGCTAAAACCTTCCCTAAAAGCTTGAGCAACATAAAGTAAACGCTTTTCATTGGCATTGCGAATTTTAAAAACAAGATCATTTCTATCTTCAAATTTTACCCTATCAAAACCACTTAAAGAACGCTCAAGCGAACAAAGTGCTTTTTGTATACTTTCTTTAAAAGTGCGTCCTATAGCCATTACCTCACCCACACTTTTCATAGCTGTACCTAAAGTTGTATTTGCTCCTGGAAATTTTTCAAAGGTAAAGCAAGGAATTTTTGTTACAATATAATCAATCACAGGCTCGAAAGATGCAGGAGTTCCTGTAATATCATTTTTAATCTCATCTAAGCTAAAACCTACTGCCAAAAGTGTCGCAACCTTTGCTATAGGATAACCCGTTGCCTTAGAAGCTAAAGCACTTGATCTTGAAACTCTTGGATTCATTTCTATAACTATCATTCTTCCATTTTTTGGGTTGATAGCAAATTGCACATTACTTCCGCCTGTATCTACACCAATTTCACGCAAAATAGCAAAAGAAGCATTACGCATAACTTGATATTCTTTATCTGTCAAAGTTAATGCTGGAGCTATTGTAATACTATCTCCTGTATGAACTCCCATAGGATCGATATTTTCTATGCTACAAACTATGATACAATTATCCGCTCTATCGCGTATAACTTCCATTTCATATTCTTTCCAACCTAACAAACTTTCTTCAATCAAAATTTCATGAATAGGTGATAAAGCTAAAGCAGTATTGGTAAGTTCTTTAAATTCGTCCATATTGTAAACCACACCACTTCCAGCACCCCCTAAAGTATAAGAAGCACGGATCATCAAAGGAAAGCCGATTTCATCTACGGCTTTTAAAGCTTCGTCATAATTATACGCATACATCGATTTTGGCAAATCCATGCCAATTTTTTTCATACATTCTTTAAAAACCTGACGATCTTCGCCTTTTTTAATCGCCTCAGGATTTGCGCCTAAAAATTTCACATCTCCTAAAAGTCCGCTTTCATAAACTTCCATAGCAACATTTAACGCTACTTGTCCACCCATAGTTGGCAAAATTGCATCAATTTTTTCTTTTTTAATAATACTTAAAATACTTTCTTTTGTTATGGGTTCTATATAAGTCGCATCTGCAAATTCGGGATCTGTCATGATGGTTGCAGGATTTGAGTTGATTAATACTACACGATATCCTAATTCTTTTAAAGTCTTTGCGGCTTGAGTTCCAGAATAATCAAATTCACAAGCTTGTCCTATCACAATAGGACCACTTCCTATAAGTAAAATGCTTTTAATATCTGTTCGTTTTGGCATAAATTTTCCTAAGAGCATAAATTTGGGCTGATTATAACAAAAATTAGTTTTATAAACTTTGAAATTATCGATATAATTTTAAAAAATAAACACTCTGCTTTTAATCTAGGAAATAATACATAAAGAAATTTAAGATTTTTTATAAAATTCTCATTCAATTATAAACATTTATTTGATAATTTAACAAAATTTTTAGCATTAAACAAAGTTATAATAATTAGCAAAAATATAGAAAATTTTTAAAAAGTCTAATCCTTGACTTATAAATTATCTACTACATATAAATAAGCAGGAATACTAATCTTAACATAAGGCTTTACTTCTACACTTTGATACATATCTTCATCATTAACTCTATTCACAATACCAACAGGTATATCTGAAAAGAAAATATTATCAAGTCCACTTGTTAAAATTTCATCTCCGGTATTAATTTTTGCCCATTTTGGAATAAATTTAACCACAATCCTGCCATCTTCACCCTGGATTAAACCTGGAGCTTTGGATTTTCCTATATAAACAGAAAAAACACACTGATCATCACCTTGTAAGAGAGCCATTGCTCTACCATTTTTATTAATAGCTATACCTGCAGTATATCCTTGATATATCAAACCACGGTTTTTACCAACGGGAATTTTGCTCCAATCTAACCATAATTTTTTATAATCATTCAATTGAACATAAGAAATAACTCTAGTTAAAGAAACTTGAGGTAAATATTTTGTAGAATTTTGATCCTCTAAAATACGATTTAATTGATTTGCAAAACTAGTTACCTTTACAGCAATATCTTCTAATTCTTTATTTCTAGCTTTTAGTTGCTGAATTTGATTTGCTTGATTAAAGTGTTCTGAAATTTTTTTTCCCAAATAATCTTTAATATTATAAAAATTACCTATAACAAAATCATTAACACGGAGAACATTTTGCTTGATAAGTCCTCCATAATAAAAAGATATAAAAACCAAAAAGGCTAAGACAAGAACATAAAAAATCTTATTCTTCATTGGTTAATTGTTGCAATAATGAAATTTCCTCTAAAGCTTTACCCGTTCCTTTTGCTACAGCTAAAAGCGGTTCATCTGCGATATAAACTGGCAAACGTACAATTTCACTTAAGTATTTATCAAAACCACGAATCAATGCTCCACCACCTGTTAAAACTACACCATTTTCTACTATATCACTTGCTAAATCAGGCGGCATCATTTCAAGAACCATTTTTAAAGCATCAGCAATTTCTTTTAAATACTCACGCATTGCTTCTCTTACATCTTCACTTGTAAGTTCAATACGACTTAAAAGTCCACTTACTTGATCGCGTCCTTTTACCACCATAGAAAGTTCTTTTGGAAGTTGTATTGCTGAACCTATGGTGATTTTGATCTCTTCGCCTGTTCTTTCACCTATGATAAGATTGTATTTTTCTTTTACATAATTAACTATACTCATATCAAGCTTATCTCCAGCTGTACGAATAGACTTTGAAATCACAAGTCCACCCAAAGAAATCACTCCGATCTCAGTAGTTCCACCCCCTATATCTACTACCAAATTTCCTTTAGGTTCTTGTATAGGTAAACTTGCACCAATAGCTGCTGCCATAGGCTCTTCGATCAAAAATACCTCTCTTGCACCTGCACTTAAAGCACTTTCTCTTACCGCTTTTCTTTCTACTTGAGTTAAACCATAAGGAACAGAAATAATAATTCTAGGGCGTAAAAAACTTTTTCTACGATGTGTTTTTTCTATAAAATAGCGGATCATTTTTTCAGTCATATCAAAATCTGCAATCACGCCATCTTTCATAGGACGAATAGCTTCGATGTTACCTGGGGTTTTTCCCACCATATCTTTAGCTTCTTTACCTACGGCTAAAATTTTTGCTTTGGAACCATACCTTTCTCTTTCAACTGCCACAACAGAAGGCTCGTTTATCACTATACCCTTATCTTTTACCAAAACTAGCGTATTAGCTGTTCCTAAATCAATCCCCATATCACTAGAAAAAAATCCTATAAGTTGATCTAATATCATTTCTATCCTTTTTAACTTATTTTTCTTTTTATTAATAATGCCTTTGCATTGTCTTTAATAACTTCTTTGGTTATTACAATATCATAGTTTTTATACTCTGGTAACTCAAACATTAAATCTACCATCATTTCTTCTATAATACTTCTAAGCCCCCTAGCCCCTGTTTTTCTCTCCAATGCAAGCTGTGCGATAGCTCTTAGAGCATCTTCTTCAAATTTTAAATTTACCCCATCAATAGCAAAAAGCTTTTGATATTGCTTAATAATGGCATTTTTAGGTTCAGTTAAAATTCTTACCATATCTTCTTCATTAAGCTCATTTAAAGATGCAATCACATGCAAACGACCTATAAGCTCAGGAATCAAACCAAAATGCACCAAATCATCAGGTTCAATTTTCTCAAGTAAAGCTTTATTTTCTTCTTTTGCATCATCAAAAAAACCTACAACTTTATCTCCAAGTTTTCTTTTTAAGATAGTTTCCAAACCATCAAAAGCTCCACCACAAACAAATAAAATATTTGAAGTGTCAATTTGTATAAACTCTTGATTTGGATGTTTTCTCCCCCCCTTTGGTGGAATATTTACCAAACTTCCTTCGATAATCTTAAGTAAAGCTTGTTGCACACCCTCTCCACTTACATCACGAGTAATAGAACGATTTTCACTCATTCTGGCAATTTTATCAATCTCATCAATAAAAACTATACCTTTTTGAGCTCTTTGCACATCTCCATCTGCAGCTTGTAAAAGACGTGTTAAAATATTTTCTACATCCTCACCTACATATCCTGCTTCAGTTAAAGAAGTTGCATCACAAATTGCTATAGGTACATCTAAAAATTTAGCTAAAGTTTGCGCCAATAAAGTTTTTCCACTTCCTGTTGGCCCAACAAGTAAAATATTTGACTTAAAAAGCTCTGTATCATCATCTTGAAGTTCAGCTTTAAAAAGTCTTTTATAATGATTGTATACTCCAACACTAAAAACTTTTTTAGCTCTATCTTGTCCTATGACATAACGATCTAAATAAGCTTTTAATTCTTTTGGAGTGATATCTTTAAATTCTGTATTATGACTTTGTTTAGGTTCTTTAAATTCTTTTTCTTCTCCATAAATAATACTATAAGCACCTTCAACGCAATATTCACAAATAAAAGCATCATCATTTTCATTTGCTAAAATTCTTCTTTGTGGATTCTCCACTTCATTGCAAAAACTACATTTTCTAGGCATTATTTTTACCCCTATAGACAGGAATTCCACGCTTTGTTTCTAATATAAAATGGCACATTTTTTTAACATTTTCACTTTCTTGATTTTCAAGCAAATTTTTAGCATTTTCTTTTAAATCTCCTTGTCTAAATAAAGTTTTAAAAGCTCTACTAAGTCTATCTACTTCATCTTTATCAAAACGACGACGAGTACCTACTAAATTTAAACTTCTAATACTTGCACGATTTCCTTCTGCTAAACAAAACGGTACTATATCCTGAGAAAGTGCACTTGCTCCTGCTATCATACAACCCTCACCTACTTTGACAAATTGATGAATAGGTGTAAGCCCGCCTACAACCGTAAAATCTCCAAGCTCTACATGTCCTGCCAAAGTTGCATTATTAGCTAAAATAATATTATTACCTAAAAGACAATCATGAGCAATATGACAATAAGCCATAATAAAAGCATTATCGCCTATACGAGTAAAACCATCTCCTTTAGCTGTACCTGAATTTATCGTTGCAAATTCTCTAATAGTTGCATTTTTCCCTATAACAACACCGCTTTTTTGCTCTTCTTTATAAGATATGTCCTGAGGAATATCGCCTACTATAGCATAAGAAAATACACGAGAATGATCACCTATAGTTGTATCTGAAAGAATTCGAGCACCTTGTTTGATGACAACATTATTACCTATTTTAGCATCTTTGCTTACATAAGCATAAGCTTCTACTACAACATCGTCACCAAGTTGTGCACCCTCTTCAATCACCGCACTTGGATGAATTTTTTTCATTATTTATCCACTATCATAGCTTTAAGCTCGGCCTCTGCAACTAAATTTCCATCTACAAAAGCTTGCCCTTTAAAAATCCACATATTACCACGATTTTTAACCACGCTCATTTCATAATCAAGCCTATCTCCAGGACGCACAGGATTTCTAAATTTTGCTCCATCTATGCCTGTGAAATAAACTACTTTACTTTTTGGATCCACTTTATCTTCCATACTTTCAAAAGCTAAAACTCCACCTGTTTGAGCCATACCTTCTAAAATCAAAACTCCAGGATAAATAGGATGCCCTGGAAAATGTCCCATAAAAACATGATCACTTATACTGATGTTTTTATATCCTAGCACCACTTCTTTAACTTTTAATTCTGTAATTTTATCTACCAGTAAAAAAGGATAACGGTGTGGTAAGATTTCTTGAATTTGCATTACATCTATCATTATTAAATTAACCTTGAAAACAATTAAAAATTTTATTATATAAAAAAATCATTAAAAATTATATTAACAAAAAAAGTTTTTCTTAATAAATTTCTTAAATTTTTACAAGCACCTCTTGATTATCATGATAAATTTCACTTTTTGCTATCACTTCATATCTTGAAGGTAAAATATTTTCGAGGATGATAATAGGACTAAGATTATAAGTTCCAAACAATTTATTACGCCATTTAATTTCTGCTTGAACACTTAAAGGTCTTTTTAAAAAATCTTCAAAATTTTTCCATTTGTTTTTAAAAAATGCATTAAAACGCCAAAATTCCACTAAAACTATTTCATCTTTAGTACTTCTATAAAAGCCTTCTTTTAAATTTTGTTTTAAATTTTCCTCATCCAAAGAAAATCTTGTATAAGCGTTTTTAAAATGCGAATAAAATAAAATATGAGATTTAACGGGCTTTTTATCTAATTTTATCAAAGCACTTAAAAGACGATAATTTAAAAATTTCTCTCTTAAAATTTCAAATTTTATACCTTTTTTTTCCCATAAAACTACTTTTTTATAAAGAGCTATTCTTGCTTCTATACTTGCAGGTAAAATTTGCTTATTTACAGGAGACATTAATTCATCAATAAAATTCTTATCTTGTTTTTGTTTTTTAAGCCCATAAATGCAGCCGCAATAGTTTTGATGATAAAGCATTTCCTTTTTTGCTAAAGCAAACTGTCTTTGAGTGCCGCCATTTTTACGAAAATCAGGAGCTAAAAACTCTACTCCATAAGGCTCACATTCTTTTTGTAAAGCATTTTTTAACTGTTCTAAATCTTTTTTAGGGCTGGTTAAAAGCGTAGTAGTAAGCTTTTTTTCTCCTATTTTAGCAGCAAATTTAACACTAGATCCCATTCTTACATCAAAGCAAATTTCACACCTTGCACCCTTTTCAGGCTCATCTTCATAACCACGCACAGCATTAAGCCATTTTTCATACTCATACTCACCTTTATAAAGCTTAATACCAAGTTTATCACAAGATCTTTTTACATCTAAAAATCTTAGTTCGTATTCGCTTAAAGGATGGATATTTGGATCATAAAAATATCCTATGATTTTTTCATTAGGATAAGTTTTTCTAAGCTCTTCAATAAAATAATGACTATCTACGCTACAACAAATATGTACTAGCATTAAAGACTTTCAAGCACTTTTAAAGCATGATCTTTTACACGAACATTACTATAAATTTGAGCAATCTTACCTGTTTCATCGATAACAAAAGTAGAACGAATAAGACCTTCGTATTCTTTTCCGTAATTTTTCTTAAGCCCCCAAGCTCCATAAGCTTTAGCAACTTCTTTTTCACTATCGCTAAGTAAAATATGTTTTAAATCAAATTTAGAGATAAATTTTTCATGACTTGCCACGCTATCAGGACTGATACCAATAATCACCGCATTTTTACCACCAAATTTATCATAATTTGCACTAAAATCACAAGCTTCTGTAGTGCAACCTGGGGTATTATCTTTTGGATAAAAATACAAAATCACCTTTTTGCCAATAAAATCTTTTAATGCTATTTTTACCCCATCTTGATTTAAAAGCTCAAACTGAGGCGCTTTATCTCCTATGTTTAAACTCATTTACTTGCCTTTGCTTTAATAGCTTCAACGCTTTCTCCGCCAAAGCCTATGTCATAATTTTCTACATCTTCTAAAACCACCACAACTCTTTCTTTACTTTTATTATATTTCGTGCTTAAAAGTTTGGTAATATCAGCTATAAGTTCTGCTTTTTGCTCCTTGCTTAAAGACGGCTTTGCTAATTTAATATTTACTAATGGCATAATTTCTCCTTTTTTAACGATAATTTTTCATAATTATTTCAAAAAATACCTAATATTTTTTTTAACAAAAAACCTTAATTTAATAAAAGCTTATTGTTAGTATATTTTTGATAAAATCCCGATTTATTCTTAAAATAATATTTTTTAAGAAATAAACAACTATAAAAGGTAAAAAAATGATCTCAGCAGATAAAATTTGGATGGATGGAAAATTAGTTGATTTTAAAGATGCAACTTTGCACTTTTTAACCCATTCTTTGCATTATGGCAATGCTGTTTTTGAAGGAACTAGAGCCTATAAAACAGATAAAGGCTTGGCAATTTTCAGACTTGAAGATCACACCAAAAGACTTTTAGAGTCTGCAAAAATTACTCTTTTAAATTGTCCTTTTTCCCAAAAAGAGCTTGAAAATGCACAAATTGAACTCTTAAAAGCAAACAACTTTAAAAGCAATGTCTATATCCGCCCTTTGATTTTCTTAGGCGATGGAGTTATGGGACTTTATCATATAAAAGCTCCTATAAGAGTTGGAATTGCGGCTTGGGAATGGGGTGCTTACCTTGGAGAAGAAGGTTTAGAAAAAGGCATAAAAGTAAAAATTTCGTCTTTTGCAAGAAATAGTGTTAAATCATGCATGGGAAAAGCTAAAGCAAGCGCGAATTACCTTAACTCTCAAATTGCAAAATTTGAAGCTATTGAAGCAGGCTATGAAGAAGCTTTAATGCTTGATGAAGAAGGTTTTATCGCAGAAGGAACAGGAGAATGTTTCTTTATTGTAAAAGATGGGGTTTTAATCACACCTCCAAATGATTTTTCTTTAAAAAGCATTACTCAAGATACAGTGCTTAAAATCGCTCACGATCTTGGTATCACTGTGCTTCGCCAAAGAATTTCAAGAGATGAAGTTTATACTGCTGATGAAGCATTTTTTACCGGAACAGCCGCTGAAATCACACCTATTAACAACATTGATGCAAGAATAATAGGAAATGGTTTAAGAGGATCTGTAACTAAAAAACTTCAAGATGCTTATTTTGATGTAGTTTATGGACGCAATGAAAAATATGCATCTATGCTAACTTATATTTAAAAAAGGAAATAAATGCCAGCTGATTTGAATGATTATTTCAATAAAAAAAATGGAAATTCTAACAATAACGGAAACAACAACCGTCAAAATTTCAATTTCAAAGCACCAGAATTTAATTTTAAAGGTTTTGGGAAATTCTCTCCATTTATTTATGGGGTGATTATTATTATCTTATTTTTAATCGTTGCAAAACCTTTTATGGTGATAAATTCTGGGGAAATGGGGATTAAATCAACAACAGGTAAATATGACCCAAATCCATTAGAACCAGGACTTCACTTTTTCTTACCTTTTATACAAAAAATAACCATAATCGATACTAGAGTAAGACAAATCAACTATGCTTCTATAGAGGGAAGTAATGAAAATTTATCTTCAGGTTCAGGTGTTATTAATAAAAATAGCATTTCTGTACTTGACTCTCGTGGATTGCCTGTATCTATTGATGTTACAGTACAATACCGCTTAAATCCTTTGCAAGTTCCTCAAACCATAGCTACTTGGAGCTTAAATTGGGAAAATAAAATTATCGATCCAGTTGTTCGTGATGTAGTGCGAAGTGTTGTAGGAAAATACACAGCCGAAGAACTTCCTACTAATCGTAATACAATAGCTACTCAAATAGAAGAAGGTATAAGAAAAACCATAGAAGCCCAACCAAACGAACCTGTAGAACTTCGCGCTGTACAACTTAGAGAAATTATTTTACCTTCAAAAGTAAAAGAACAAATCGAACGCGTACAAATTGCAAAACAAGAAGCTGAAAGAACCAAGTATGAAGTAGAAAGAGCTAATCAAGAAGCCTTAAAAAAAGCTGCCTTAGCTGAAGGGGAAGCAAATGCAACTATAATCAGTGCCAAAGGTAAAGCTATGGCTGTTAAGATAGAAGCAGATGCACAAGCTTATTCTAATAAAGAAATCGCAAACAGCCTAAACACTCCTTTGCTAAATTTAAAACAAATTGAAACTCAAAAAGAATTTAATGAAGCTTTAAAAGTCAATCAAGATGCTAAAATTTTCTTAACTCCAGGTGGAGCAGTGCCAAACATTTGGGTTGATACTAAAGATACTAAAAAGCAAAGTGCTGCCAACATGAACTAAAGGATATACAAGTGGAGAAACTAAGAGAAATTGTGCTTTTTTACACTACTCATTTATATTTAGTAGATTATATGCTGATTTTACTAGTTTTTTTTCTCTTCACTTGTGTTTTACTTCTTTGCGTATTTTTACGCCATAGACCTATAGCAGCACTTTTTATTATTGCATTTGATATTATTATTTGTTTTTTAGTTTATATCTATGGGTATAAACTAATAGACAATGAAGTAAGAACTCGAAAAACCGCTATTACAGATCAAAAAATGATACAAAGCTCAAATGATTTAATTGTTGATTTTAACATTACAAATAATTCAAAAAATAATTTTAAAGAATGTAAAATTACAGCTAAAATTTTTGCAGATAAAATACCTAATGATAATATCATAGAAGAATATAAAAAGAAATTTATCCCTTTTAGACAAAAAAGTAGAGAAATTAAAGATCTAAAGAAAAACGCAACCCAATTTCAAAGAATTGCTTTTGAAAATTTTAACTATGAAAATAACTATACCATACGCTTAGTTTCGGAGTGTTTTTAATGCATTTTACAATTTTTCATATTATAGTTTTTATCATTTTACTTATTTGCTTTGCCTTGATTTGTATTTTAATCTTTCTAAAAGTCAAACAGAAAGAAATGGCTTTGATTTCTTATACCATAGCTACTATTTTTACCGCACTTTTGATATATTCTATTTTTCTGACAATCAATCAATTCACCACTCAAGCCGATCTTAGCAAACTAACCTATACAAGAGATCTAAGACATGAAAGCGTTATAGTAAATGGAAAAGTTCAAAATCTTACTAAATTTGAAATCAAAAAATGCTATTTGATACTTAGCATATTAAACCAACAACAAGTAGGAGGTGAAATTTTCAATGATAAAAATATCCGTAACGCTAAAATGCAAAATACAAGTGTTTCTTATACTATAGAAATCATAGACACACTCCCGGGTAATACCTATAAAGAATTTAGAGCTAGCGTTCCTTTTCCTCCAACTTTTAATAATCCTGAATTTTATCACACCTTAAAATGTATTTGATATTGTTAAATAGTTTTAAAACATCTATAAAAAATAATTTTATATTAATTTTATTTTTTTTGATATGCTAACGAAATTTATTTTTAGTAAAAAATTTATGTGAGGTTTTTCATGTTTAGACTATCGAGCGTTAGTTCAAAACTCTTATTATCAGTTGCTATTAGTATTATTGTAGCTATAGCTCTTATAATTGCTATTGTTTCTTTTCAAGTTGCTTCATATTCAGAAAAAGAAGCCAGAAATACTATTTTATTATCTTCAAAAAGATATGTGAATTATATACAAGGTATCTTAAATGAAGAAGTCACACTAACCAAAGGAGTTGCTACATCGTTAAATGAAATGTTTCAAAATAATGATCATGTAGATATCGATTTAATTGAAAGTCTTATAAAAAATACTTTTGATAGTAGTCACTATGCAGCATATACATTTCTCTATTTAAAAGATACTACTGTATTAAGTGATATGCAGAATGTAGATAAAAAATATATTAGCCCAGATGGAAAAACTTTTTCTATGATATTTTTTGATCAAATAGCAGAAAAATCTGGTGGAATAACTACTATTTCAACTCCAAACAATTTCTCTCAATTAAATCTAATACAAAATATCGAACAAAATGCAAAATATGGAGATAAAGACTCTGTTTTTGTAGGTTCTCCTAGAAAACTTAATTATGATAATAATGAATTTTTAGGTATAAATTTCGGTATGCCTATTTTTAACAATAAGGGTAAATTTATTGGAGTTATAGGATATACTCTAGATTTACTAGAAATTTCCGAGATTATATTGGATCCAAAATTCGACTTTTTTGAAGGGGATCTAAGAATCTTAATGAACGATCAGGGTATTATTGCTGTTCATAAAAATAAAAATGGAATTTTAAAAACTTTATTTGATATTAACAAAGATCAATCTGCTCAATTAATTGTTGAGGCGGTTAAAAACCATAAAGATGAAATCTTAGATAATTATATTGCCTCAACAGGAGATCTTAGTTATGCTAGTATCTCTTCATTTAGCACTTTAGGTAATTCTAGTCATTGGAGTGTAATTGTAACAGCTCCTAAAAAATCAGTTTTAGCCCCTTTATATAAACTACAATATACTATTATTAGTGTTGCTATAATAGCACTAATTGCTATTTTGACTGTTGTGTACTTTTTTATAAGAAAAATCATAGGCTCTAGAATTCCTCTTATACTTAAGTCTTTGGAAAATTTCTTTCGCTTTTTAAATCATGAAAAAATAGAAATTCAGACAATTGAAATTAAAGCTAATGATGAATTAGGCAAAATGGGTAAAATTATCAACGAAAACATCCTTGCTACTAAAAGAGGCTTAGAACAAGACAATCAAGCCGTTAAAGAATCAGTTCAAACCGTA
>NZ_MJXQ01000042.1:0-813 GCF_001762865.1 Campylobacter sp. BCW_6468 | reverse complement strand
CAGCAAGAATCACTGCTAATCCAAGAAACCCACAACTTATTGAACTTAAAAATGTTCTAAATAGACTTCTTGATGCTTTACAAGCTAGAGTAGGTTCTGATATGAATGAAATTCAAAGAGTATTTAATAGCTATAAATCTCTTGACTTTACTACTGAAGTAAAAGATGCCAATGGAGCTGTAGAGGTAACTACTAATGCACTAGGACAAGAAATCATTAAAATGCTAAAACAAAGCTCAGACTTTGCTAATGCTTTAGCTAATGAAAGTGGAAAATTACAAACTGCTGTTCAAAGCTTAACCACTTCTTCAAATTCTCAAGCTCAATCTTTAGAAGAAACTGCAGCAGCTTTAGAAGAGATCACTTCTTCTATGCAAAATGTTTCAGTTAAAACTAGTGATGTTATCACTCAATCTGAAGAGATTAAAAATGTTACAGGTATTATAGGTGATATTGCAGATCAAATCAATCTTTTAGCTTTAAATGCAGCTATTGAAGCAGCTCGTGCTGGAGAACATGGTAGAGGCTTTGCAGTGGTAGCTGATGAAGTTAGAAAGTTAGCTGAAAGAACTCAAAAGTCTTTATCAGAAATTGAAGCTAATACTAATTTACTTGTTCAATCTATCAATGATATGGCAGAAAGTATTAAAGAACAAACTGCAGGTATCACTCAAATCAATGATAGCGTAGCTCAAATTGATCAAACTACTAAAGATAATGTTGAAATTGCTAATGAATCAGCTATTATTTCTAGTACAGTAAGTGATATAGCTAATAATATCTTAGAAGATGTTAAGAAGAAGAGGTTTTAAT